>CACGGZ010000001.1 GCA_902572695.1 uncultured Pelagibacteraceae bacterium
TATAAATTTCAACCTATTTTAGTTTCGGATGTAGCTAGTGCTATTTTAAAATCAATTGAGTTAAAAAAAAATGAAGGATGTATTTATGAGATAGGAGGACCTAAAGTCATAAGCTTTGGTGAAATGGTAAAATCAATTTTATCTACAATTAAAAAAAAAAGATTTGTAATAGAAATGCCAATGCCTATTGCAAAAATACAAAGTTCAATCACTGATCTTTTGCCAATTCCACCTATCTTAACTAGAGATCAATGTGAAATTCTCTCTGAGGGAGACAATATTGTTTCTAATAATAATCTAACTTTAAAAGATTTAGGCATCACACCACTAGACGTCGAGGAGGCTATGAAAAAATGGTTGTGGAGATATAAAGACGGCGGACAATTCTCAAAAGCAAAATGAAAAGTATAAGTTTGTTCACAGGATATATTTATTTAGTTTTTGCAATCATAAGCGGTATTGCGTCGAATGGTTTTCTTAAAACCACAGAAAGTTTTACAAAGCTTTACCCTACTGTTTTTTGTATTATAAGTATTGTTGTATGCATTTTCTGCTTATCGAGAGCTATGAGTATTATCCCAGTAGGATTTACTTATGCTACTTACGGAGCCCTAACAATTACAGCTGTAACTTTTTTTGGAATTTTTAAGTATAATCAGACCCCTAATCTTTATGGCACAATCGGGCTAACTTTAATAATAGTGGGTGTTATACTTTTAAACGTTTTTGGTAAGGTAAAATAAAACCATAGGTAGAAATTTAATTTATTCATCTGACTCCTCTTTGTATATTTTTTATGTTAGCTTTTTTTAATTAAAAGAAAACGGGGGAAATAAAAAATGAAACATTTAAAAGCAATAATTGCTTCAATAGCGCTTTTTGCAATGTTTGCAGGAACAGCTGTTCAAGCAAAAGTAGAAATACAATGGTGGCATGCTTTTGGTGGAAGACTTGGAGAATTGCTTGATGAACAAGTAAACAAGTTTAACGCAAGCCAAAATAAATACACAGTTGTACATACTAGAAAAGGTAACTATTCAGAAACTTTGAATGCCGGTATTGCAGCATTTAGAGCTGGACAACATCCAAATATACTTATGGTGTTTGAAGTTGGAACAGCCAGTTTAATGGCTGCAAAAGGAGCTTACGTTCCTATGTACCAACTGATGAAAGATGCTGGTCAAAAATTTAATCCGAAAGGGTTCGTGTCAGCGGTAAGTGGTTATTACACTACTACTGATGGTAAAATGTTATCTATGCCATATAACTCTTCAACACCAGTTCTTTGGGTTAACAAAGACTTAATGAAAAAAGCAGGTTTAGATCCTGAAATGGATTTGAGCACTTGGAAAAAAGTTGGAAACGCGCTGGACGCTGCTAAAGCAAAAGGTATTGATATGCCTTTCTGTACTTGTTGGCACAGTTGGATTCATCTTGAGAATTTTTCAGCCTATCACGACATACCATTCGCGACTAAAGCAAATGGATTTGGTGGTTTAGATACTGAGTTGGCTTTCAATAGCCCAGTACATATAAAACACATTCAAACGTTAGGTAAATGGGCTCAAGAAGGTAAATTTAAATACATGGGTAGACGAAACGAAGCAGGTAAAAATTTCAGAGCAGGTGAATGTATGTTAATGACAGAGTCGTCAGCGGGTTATGCTGGAATTAAAAAAGCTGCTAAGTTTGAGTTTGGTATAAGACACTTACCTTACTATGGTGCAACAAAAGCTCCTCAAAATACTATAATTGGAGGATCTTCTCTTTGGGCACTTTCAGGAAAATCTGACGAAGAAAATAAGGCTACTGCAGCATTTTTAGCTTTTCTTTCAAGAACTGATATTCAAGCGAAGTGGCATCAAGACACTGGTTACCTAGGTGTTACAACAGCTGCTGCTAAAAAAACTAAAAGTTCTGGTTTTTACAAATCAAATCCTGGAACTGATTTAGCTGGAATACAGATGATGAGAAATAAAGTTACTCAAAACTCTAAAGGCTTACGTCTTGGATCTTTTGATCAAATAAGAGGAATTATTGATGAAGAGATGGAAGGAGTTTACAGCGGTAAAAAAACTGCGCAAGTCGCTTTAGACAGCGCTGTAAGAAGAGGTAACGTTCTTTTAAGAAGATTTGAAAGAGCTAACAAATAAATCAATTTGATATACTGGGGGCGAAAGCCCCTGGTATAAATCTTAAATTTAAATGGAAAAAAGAGTTTTTTTTAAAGGCTGGAAGCTTCCGTTACTTTTAGTAACTCCACAATTAATTATTTCAGCAGTATTTTTCTTTTACCCCTCGGGTCAAGCAATTTGGAACTCATTATTTTTGCCAGATCCTTTTGGATTAAAAACTGAATTTGTTGGATTGGATAACTTTAGATTTTTACTTTCTGACAGTTATTACTTAGCGAGTTTTAAAACAACTATAATATTTTCAGTTGCAGTGACGATTTCATCAATGTTAATCGGATTATACCTTGCTGCTTTAGCTGATAGATTAATTAAAGGGTCAGGTGTATATCAAACACTTTTAATTTGGCCATATGCCATAGCACCCGCAATCGCAGGAGTTCTTTGGCTATTCTTATTTAATGGAAATATAGGCTTAGTTTCGTGGTACCTAAAGGGATTAGGATACGAATGGAATCATAATTTAGATGGTGATCAGGCTATGTTTTTAGTTGTGCTTGCATCTGCTTGGGGAAGAATTAGCTATAATTTCCTTTTCTTTTTTGCTGGGCTTCAAGCAATACCAAAAAGTATTTTAGAGGCAGCTGCTATTGATGGCGCAAGTTTTTGGAAAAGATTTATGTCTGTTGTAATACCACTACTTTCACCAATTACTTTTTTCTTATTGGTTGTAAATATAGTTTACGCTTTTTTTGATACATTCGGTGTAATTCATACAATTACGTCTGGCGGACCAGAGCAATCGACAACGATACTGGTTTATAAAGTATTTAGTGATGGATTTGTAAGTCAAGATTTAGGATCGAGCGCAGCTCAGTCAGTTATTTTATTAATTTTGGTTGGAGTACTTACAGTGATTCAATTTAAATATATAGAGAGAAAGGTTCATTATTAATGGTTGAGAAAAAGAAAACAGCTTACTGGATGACTCATTTAGGATTAATTTGTGGAGTTGTTCTTATTTTTTTCCCAGTCTGGGTCGCTTTTGTTGGCTCAACTGTTTCGCAAGATGATATAATTTACCCACCACTTCCTTTATTACCCGGACCACATTTAATTGATAATTATGCTAACGCTTTATTTAGAGGTGGCCCAGAAGGGTATGCTGGAGCCAGCCAAGTCCCAGTGATTAGAATGTTAATGAATTCAGCTATAATGGCTTTCGGTATAGCAATTGGTAAAATTATAATTTCATTATTATCAGCTTTTGCTTTTGTGTATTTTAGATTTCCTTTTAGAAAAACTGCCTTCTGGTTAATATTTATAACTCTAATGTTACCAGTTGAGGTAAGAATTTATCCCACATATGAGGTTGTTGCCAATTTAGGATTACTAAATAGTTATGCAGGATTAATTTTTCCATTAATTGCTTCCGCTACAGCCACTTTTCTTTTTAGGCAATTTTTTATGACTATTCCGGATGAAATGGTTGAGGCTGCTAGAATGGATGGTTGTAAGCCTATGAGGTTCTTTTTTGATATCTTAATTCCAATTAGCAAAACCAATCTAGCAGCGATATTTGTGATTATGTTTTTATTTGGCTGGAACCAGTTTTTGTATCCAATGTTACTTACGACAGATCCAAACATGAAGACCATTGTAATGGCAGTTGACTCAATGATACCAGCAGGTGACGACTATGCGCATTGGCCTACTGTATTTGCTAGTGCCATTTTAGCAATGTTACCACCAATAATAATTATAATTAGTATGCAAAAATTCTTTGTTAAGGGACTACTGGAAAGCGATAAATAATGACTGATATTAGTTTACAAAATCTTAAAAAATCTTTTGGTGATACGAAAGTAATTCATGATTTAAGCATAGACATTAAAGACGGCGAACTGATAGTCATTGTTGGTCCCTCAGGATGCGGTAAGTCAACTCTTCTTCGAATGATAGCTGGCTTAGAAGATGCTAATGATGGAAATATATTAATAGATGGCAAAAAAGTAAATTCCCTCGAGCCTATGGAAAGAAATATAGCGATGGTTTTTCAAAATTATGCTTTATATCCTCATATGTCTGTGTTTGATAATATGGCTTACGGATTAAAAATTGCAAAAATTCCTAAGGATGAAATCAACTCAAGAGTTCAAAAGGCAGCAAAAATTTTAGAAATTCAAGATTACTTGGAGAGAAAACCAAATCAATTGTCAGGTGGTCAAAGACAAAGGGTAGCAATGGGAAGAGCAATAGTAAGAAATCCAGTTGCTTTTTTATTTGATGAACCTTTATCAAATTTGGATGCAAAACTGAGAGTTCAAATGAGACTTGAAATTAAAAAACTTCAAACACAATTAAAAACTACTTCATTATTTGTAACGCACGATCAAGTCGAAGCTATGACGTTAGCTGATAGAATGATAGTAATGAACGAGGGCAATGTCGAGCATATTGGAAGCCCATTGGAAGTTTACACTAAACCAAAAACTTTGTTTACTGCACAATTTATCGGAAGCCCTGCTATGAATATATTAAAAGGAGATTGTAAAAATAATATTGTTACTTTTTCTAACCAATCCTCATTAAAAACAATCTCAAAATTTAATGGAAAGGTAAATGTAGGTCTTAGACCAGAAGATTTTAAAATAGATGAAAATGGACCCATAAAACTTAAGGTAGAATTAGTCGAACTGGTTGGATCTGATACTTTGATACATGGAAAACTTGACGGAAGCGATGAAATACTGATTGCAAGTATCCAAGGAGTTATCAACGACAATTTGAGAGGAAAAAGTATAAATTTATCTTTTGATGAAAATAAATTACATTTGTTTGATATTAGTACAGATCAAAGGATAAATTGAAAAATTCATTTCTAATAAAACCTAATTACATCAGGATCTACGGACATCGTGGAGCTAGAGGTGATATTGTAGAAAATAGCATTGAGGGATTTAAATATACTTTTGCTTTAGGAATAAAAGCTATTGAATTTGATGTCGTTATTACTAAAGACAATATTCCAGTTTTATTTCATGATTACCGTTTAAATAAAGATATGGTTAAAGATAGTTCCGGAAACTGGTTGTCGGACACAGGACCAAAAATTTTGGATTTAACTTACGAAGAATTAAATAGTTATAGTATTGAGAGCACAAAACCGGATAGTGCATATTTTAAAAGATTTAAAAATCAAAATCCTGCAAAGGGAGCTAAAATCCCAAAACTTGTAGACCTTTTTGAACTAGTAACAAAAAAAGAAAACAAAGACGTCTTTTTAAACTTAGAAATTAAATCTACGCCAACACAAGAAAATGTTACACCCGATCATAAAACTTTTGTTTCACTAATTTTAAAAGATATTAAAAAGTATAATTTGGAGGATAGAATTTTAGTAACCTCATACGATTTTAAAAACCTATATGAATTAAAAAAACAAAACCCCAATATTTTGAGAGGATTTATCACTTTGCAGCAAGATCTCTCAAGAACTAAAAAAAACATTTATGAGGGTTCGCCTTGGATGGCAAAGTCTTTTCCAATAGAAGATTTATTTTTATTACCAAATTTAATAAAATCTTTAGAGGGACATGTTTGGAGTTCTTTCTATAGAGATATTACTAAAAAAAATGTTGAACTTGCACATAAACATGGCCTTGCGGTAGCAGCATGGACAGTGAATAGAGAAAAAGATATTATTAGAATGATCGAGTACGGAGTTGATGGAATTATCACTGACTATCCAAAAAAAGTTCAAGAAATTTGTAAATCCAAAAATATCTCTTGGTTTTAAGCCTGAAAACTTGAAAATATATTTATCATCGTGTAAATAAACCCATGGCAAAAAAAAAATACCAAAGAAACTGGTTAGAGAGAAAACTTGATGAATATAACCATACAATGGAGCTGATTAGAACTATCCTACCTTTTTTAATACTTTTGCTACAAATTTACATACTAACGAAACTCATTTAACACTTAGCTAAATTTCAGGTATAATTTATCAATGTCTTTGTTGTTTTTATCACTAGCAGGTATCATTGCAATCATTGTTATTCTTGTATCGGCAAAATTTATTAAAGCAGGATTTGATGCTAGAGGTGAGGTTAAAGAGGAACAAAGAAAAGAGAAACTCAAGCAAGAGGATGAAGATATTTTAGATGAATTAAAAAGAAAAGACCTTTCTGAGGAAGACTTAAAAGATCTTTACGATAAAATTCAGAATAAAAAAAAAGATGACAATGAGTGAGACTTTGAAAGAGATTAAATTTCTAAATGATTTACCTGACCAAGTTATAGTAATAGATAAATTTAAAACAATTAACTTTGCAAATAAAAGTGCTAAAACTCGTTTTGGATCTAATATTGAGAGTCAAAATATTTCAAGTATTGTGCGTGATGCTGAATTGTTGGATCAGATCGATAAATCATTGGAAAAAAATCAAGGCGGGATCTTGGATATTGAAATTAAGGCACCTAATTTCCAATATTATAAAGTAAGTGTCATGCCTGGACCAAAAAATTTATTAAATACGAGTGATAGTGTAATTATCTTTTTTAAAGATTTAACTGATATCATTAAAGTTCAAAAACTCAAATCCGATTTCGTTGCGAATGTCTCTCACGAACTAAGAACGCCTTTGCAAAGTATTAAACTTGGTCTTGAAACAATAAATAATGGTCATGCGTCTAAAGATTTAGAAAGTCAAAAAAAAATATTACCAGTTGTTCTTCAGCAAACTTCAAGGATGGAAAGTATTGTAAATGATCTATTATCTCTCTCAAGAATAGAACTCCAAGAACATATAAGACCGAGTGAAAAAGTGGATTTAAATGAGATTATTTCTCACTCAATTGATTTAAATAAAGAAATCATAAAAAAAAATAATATGAGCTGTAGTTTCGACAAACAATCAGACAATATAAAAATTAATGGCGATAGAAACAGGTTAATTGAGGTTTTTAATAATCTTATAGATAACGCAATAAAATATAGTGAGAAAAATAAGAAAATAAAAATAACTACTAAATCTAAAGACAATAATTTTCATGCAATAGTCGAGGATGAAGGTATTGGGATATCTAAAGAAAACATACCCCAGATAACTGAGAGATTTTTTAGGGTAAATCCTGCTAAAAGCAAAGAAGTTGGAGGAACTGGTTTAGGTTTAGCAATAGTAAAACATATAGTGAATCAACATAGAGCAGAAATGTCTATAACAAGCGAATTAAATAAAGGTACCCGTATTTCCTTAGTTTTTCCAATCAGTTTATAAATTCAACTAAAAAGTTAGGTTTGTAACAAAAATTTAATATTTGTTTAATAAATCAATAACTTTGAAAAATTAGATTATGGCTATGTATAACAAGGAGAAAAATATGAAAATAATAAAAAACATAGTAGCAGTTATTGCTATTCTCTCTTTTGCTTCATACGCACAAGCAAGAGACCAAATTAAAATTGTAGGTTCTTCAACAGTTTACCCATATGCAACAGTAGTTGCTGAGAAATTTGGAAAACAAGGTAGTTTTAAAACCCCAGTAATTGAAAGTACTGGTACTGGTGGTGGAATGAAATTATTTTGTGCTGGTATTGGAGTAAACCACCCAGACATCACTAATGCTTCAAGAGCAATTAAATCTAAAGAAAAGGCTTTATGTGAAAAAAATGGTGTAAAAGATATAATCGAAGTAGTTGTAGGAAATGACGGTATAACATTTTCTCACTCAGTAAAATCACCTGACGCAAATTTCACAAAAGAGCAACTTTGGAGAGCTTTAGCAGCGAAAGTAGATGTTAATGGTAAATTAGTAGAAAACCCATATAAAAAATGGAGTGATATAGATGCAAGTTTACCCAGCAAGAAAATTGAAATCTTAATTGCACCCCCAACATCTGGAACAAGAGATGCTTGGAATTCATTGGTAATGAATAAAGGTTGTTCAAAAGAGGCTAAATCTTTATTTGGTGATAAATCTAAAAAAGAATGTGCAAAAATGAGAGAAGATGGTTACGCGGTTGAAGCAGGTGAAAACGACACTTTAATTGTACAAAAACTTGCAGCAAATCCTGATGCTTATGGTTTCTTTGGCTATAGTTATTATTTAGCAAACAAAGACAAAATAAAAGCAGCGGCTATCAATGGGGTAAAACCTTCATTAGAAGGGATTCAAGATTATTCTTATCCAATAGCAAGACCATTATTCTTTTATGCAAAGAAAGCTCACGTTGGAGTAGTCCCTGGTCTGAAAGAATTTTTAGACACATTCACTTCAAAAAAAGCTATGGGATCTAGAGGTTACTTAACTGATATTGGATTAGTGCCACTAGCTAGTGATAAATATAAAGTTACTAGAACTGCAGCAAAAGACTTAGTTACAATCAACCTCAAGTAACAGTTGTTAATTAATGAAAAAAAGGCCGATTATTCGGCCTTTTTTTTTATTCTCAATTTAAAGTTTAAATATTTAACAAATCTGTAACATTACTCATTTACATAAAGATCATGAATTCTTTAATTGCGGGAGTAATTTTAATTCTCTGCCTTTCAAGTTATTTTTTCGGTAGATCTGAAGCTCGTAAGTTAGTTACTCAAAATATTAAACTAAAAGCGCTTCCAGCTTATTATGGTTATTATTTATCTCTATGGTGTGGCTTACCGGCATTAATTATTTTTGGATGTTGGTCACTGTTTGAACCCACAATAATCAAAGTCTTAATACTTAATAATTTTCCTCAAATTGAGTCTAAAGACTTATTTTATGAGCAAACATTATCATTTTTTAATGGAAATTTTTCAGGTGAGATAACAAATGAAATTAAAGCAGCTTCAATAAAGTACTCTTCAATTAATATTATTGCTCAAAATTCAAAAATTGTAATTATAGCTGCTGCGTTAATTGGCTCTCTAACTTTTGCATACAGAAAAATTCAAAATAATAATAAAGCCAGAGATGATGTTGAGATAATACTAAAAGTTTTATTATTTACCTCTTCTTTAGTAGCAATTTTGACAACAGTAGGGATAATTGTATCTCTGTTATTTGAAAGCCTAAAGTTTTTTTCTACGATAAACATATTCGAATTTATATTTGGTACCTCTTGGAGTCCTCAACGTGCTTTCGTAAGGGATGCATCTGCTATAACTCCTGAAGAACTTTTAGAGCTTCAAGATGCTTTTGGTTCTGTGCCTTTATTTGCAGGTACCGCATTCATCGCCTTAATTGCAATGTGTGTGGCTGTCCCAATAGGTTTATTTTCTGGAATATATTTAGCTGAATATGCTTCAACGAAAGTTAGAAAATATTCCAAACCAATTATTGAAATCTTAGCTGGTATACCAACTGTGGTTTACGGTTTTTTTGCTGCTTTAACTGTTGGACCTTTCTTTAGAACCCTTGGTGAGAGTTTGGGTCTCACTGTTTCATCAGAAAGTGCACTAGCAGCTGGATTGATTATGGGAGTTATGATTATTCCTTACATATCTTCTTTATCTGATGATGTAATAAATTCAGTTCCACAATCCTTAAGAGAGGGCTCTTACGCAGTTGGCGCTACCAAATCCGAAACTATAAAAAAAGTTGTAATACCAGCAGCTCTACCGGGAATAATTGGATCTATTCTTTTAGCGGTCTCAAGAGCTATTGGAGAAACTATGATTGTAGTCATGGCTGCAGGTTTAGCTGCAAACCTAACTATAAATCCTCTTGAGTCCACTACAACCATCACAACTCAAATTGTTATGATATTGGTGGGAGACCAAGAATTTGACAGCCCTAAAACACAAGCTGCATTCGCATTAGGATTAACATTATTTATCGCAACATTAATTTTAAATTATATCGCGCTGAGAGTTGTTAAAAAATACAGAGAAAAATATGACTAAAGAACAAAGGTTAAAAAAAAGATATAGAGCAGAAAAAAGATTTAAGATGTACGGCTTAATCTCTGTCAGTTTAGCAGTTATCTTTGTATTAATTCTTGTACAAAATATTTTTTCTAAGGGAAGTTCAGCTTTCAGTAGAACGATGATAGAAGTGGCAGTAAATTACGACTCCTCTCTTCTAGAATTAGAGGGTCCAATTAATCAAAATTCTCTTAAAGATGCAGATTTCTATGATTTAGCTGTAGAAAGTCTTTTGAAAATATATCCTGCAAAAGACTCTAAAGAGGAAAGACAAATTTTAAGATTATTTAGCCCTGATTACGAATTTGAGATTAAAGATTTTTTAATTAAAAATCCGAATAAAATTGATCAAATTGTTCCAGTTAAAATCACAGCATCCGATGATATTGATCAGCTGAATAAAGGAAATTTTCCTAGAGATTTACCAGAGGACAGAAGACGAGTTAGCAATTATCAATTAAATATTTATGACAATTTAATTGAAAAAGAAAAAATTGATAAAAAGTTTAATAATTATCTTTTTACCAAAGGAGATTCTAGAGATCCTGAGTTAGCTGGTATAGGCGGTTCTTTAATGGGATCATTCTTTACAATTATAATTTGTTTAATCTTGTCTTTCCCAATAGCTATAATGGCTTCAATTTATCTGGAAGAGTTTGCTCCAAAAAATAAAATAACCGACTTTATAGAAATTAATATTAATAATTTAGCAGCAGTACCATCAATAGTTTACGGTCTTTTAGGTTTAGGAATATTATTAAGTGTAATGGAATTTCCTAGGTCTACCCCATTAGTTGCAGGAATTACATTATCTCTAATGACTTTACCGAGAATAATAATTCCATGCAGAGCATCATTAAAAGCAGTTCCACCCTCTATAAGAGAAGCAGCATTATCAGTTGGAGCTTCAAAATTTCAGACAGTGTTTCATCACGTTGTTCCACTGGCTATGCCAGGAACTTTATCTGGAACAATAATTGGTCTAGCTCAAGCTTTAGGAGAAACGGCTCCTTTAATTCTTATCGGGATGGTGGCTTTTGTAGTTGATATTCCAAGTTCGCCAGTTGATCCATCAGCATCTTTACCAGTACAGGTTTACTTATGGTCTGAGCAAGCTGAGAGAGGATTTGTGGAAAAAACGTCGGCAACAATTATGATGTTGCTTGGCTTTCTTATTGTAATGAATTTCATTGCCGTTTATCTTAGACAAAAATTCGAAAAAAAATGGAATTAAATAATTCAAAAATAAAAATAAAAGCAAAAAACTTAAATGTTTATTATGGAAAAAAACAAGCTTTATTCGATATTAATTTAGATATTAATCAAAAAGAAGTAACAGCATTAATTGGTCCATCAGGATGTGGTAAATCTACATTTATAAGATGCATTAATAGAATGAACGATGTAATTGATATTTGTAAAGTAGAAGGGTCTGTTGAAATAGACGGAGCTGAAATTAATGAAAAAAATGTTGATGTAGTTACACTTAGAGAAAAAGTGGGAATGGTGTTTCAAAAGCCAAATCCTTTTCCAAAAAGTATTTATGATAATATTGCTTATGGCCCAATTATACATGGTGCTGCTGAGAACAAAGATCAAATGGATAACATAGTTGAGACAAGTTTAAAAAAAGCAGCTCTTTGGGATGAAGTAAAAGATAGATTAAATGAGCCTGGCACAAGTTTGTCAGGGGGGCAACAACAAAGACTTTGTATTGCTCGAGCACTATCGGTTAATCCAGAAGTAATTTTAATGGATGAACCTTGCTCTGCTTTAGATCCAATCGCTACCGCGAAAATAGAGGAATTAATAGATGATTTAAAAAAAAGCTACACAATCGTAATTGTTACGCACTCAATGGCACAAGCAGTAAGAGTTTCACAAAAAACAGGTTTTTTTCATCTTGGAAAAATAATAGAAGTAGACTCAACGGATAAAATATTTAAAAATCCGGCTAATAAAATGACGCAAGATTATATTACAGGGAGATTTGGATAAATGTCTGGAACAGGCCATACAGTAAAATCATACGAAGAGGAGATGCAAAGCCTAAATGATAATCTTGTAATGATGGGAAGCCTTACAGAAAATCAGATGGCAGATGCGATGGCAGCCGTTATTAAAGTTGATAAAGAATCAGTAGACAAAATCGTAAAAAATGACGGAAAAATAAATGAATTAAGATCCACTATTGATAATCAAATTACAACTGTTTTAGTGAAAAGAGCTCCAATGGCAGTTGATTTAAGAATTACTATTTCAACAATGAAGATTTCACATGATTTAGAAAGAATTGGAGACCTAGCGAAAAGTGTTGCTAAAAAAGTTAAACCGCTACCAGTAGATTTACCTGACGAACTTATAGGAAGTCTTAGAAGGTTGGGAGATTTAGTACAAAAACAATTAAAAGATGCTCTAGACGCTTATCTAAATAGATCAAAAGATAAGGCAATTGAAATTTGGAAAAAAGATGAACAAGTAGATGATTTGACTAATTTAGCTATGAATGAAGTTGCAACTTATTTACAAAAAGACAAAAAAAATTTAGAAATGGCAACACATTTATTATTTGTAACAAAAAATATAGAAAGAGCTGGAGACCATATAACTAATATTGCCGAGTCTCTTTATTATTTAATTGAAGGCGAATATCTTGAGGGAGCAAGACCAAAAGGTAAACCTGTAGAAAGTTAATGAGCGCCCATATTTTTGTTGTAGAAGATGAAAAGCCAATTTTAACCCTTCTTACTTATAATCTTCAAAAGGAAGGATATAAAGTATCCTCTAGCTCAAATGGAGAAGAAGCTCTTTCGAGTATAAAAGAAAAAAAACCAGACCTTGTTTTGTTAGATTGGATGTTACCTGATTTATCTGGGATAAAAATTTGTCAATATTTAAAACAAGATGAAAAAGTAAAAAATATACCTATCATTATGCTTACGGCAAAAGGTGAAGAAGAAGATAAAGTCAAAGGACTTAATACTGGTGCAGAAGATTACATGACAAAGCCCTTCAGTTTCCCAGAGCTGTTAGCGAGAATAAAATCTTTATTAAAAAGAGTTAAACCTAATATTGTAAGTGAAGAGGCTACTTATTTAGATCTTAAAATAGATAGAGAATCTATGAAAGTATTTAGGAAAGAAAAAGAAATTACTTTAGGTCCTAAAGAATATAAATTACTTGATTTTTTAATTAAACAACCAAAAAGAGTGTATTCAAGAGAGCAGTTGCTAGAACATGTTTGGGGAGATGATATTAACGTGGAGTCTAGAACAGTAGATGTTCATATTACCAGATTAAGACAATCAATAAACATTGAAGGGGCTAAACCTTTAATTAGAACTGTCCGTTCAGCTGGGTATTCTTTAGAAAATTAATTGATAAAACCCTATTAAAAATAAAGGAATTTGTAATCCGAAGTTTGTAAGAATAGCTTTATCCTTTGATAAAAAACCAGCAATAGTCCAACCCACAACTCCAGCACCATGAAACATTATATTTACTGGATAAATATTTAAGTTAGTTAATAGTATTCCGGTTAATACTAAAAAAGTACTTAACCATTTAAGGTATTTGTTTATAAATTCCATTATCTCTTGAATTAACCAGCGGATTTGACCTTTTTCTCAATAAATTCTGGTATCTCATCGTCTTTTTCAAGAACTTCATCTTTTTGTCCTTTAGGCTGAAATGCGTAAATAATATGTAATTTGCAATAAGGAAAATCTTGCTCAGGTTTTCTTCCGCAAAAATAAAATTTTTCCTCATTAGGGTGTCCTATTGGCCATTTACAAGTATCTTCGGTCAGTTCCTCAAGTGATTTCGGGTTTTCTGGCTCAAAATTTTTATCTAAAAGTATTGATTGAAATCTTGCTTTCCGGCTCATTGGTTGAGAGCTTTTTTTAAAGTTTTTATTTTTGCTTACCTCTCTTTGACCACTACTAGTGTTTTTAGACGGAGCTCTAGCTTCTAAATTCAATCTGTGAGCTTTCCCAATAACTGCATTTCTTGTGGTATCACCTAAAATTTCTGCAATTTGGCTAGCAGTTTTTCCTTTGCTCCAAAGCTCTCTTAATTTTTTAATTTTTTCTTCTGTCCAACTCATTTCAACTTATACTATATATAGATAACATTATTATTTAATTACATTATCTAGTAGGTGTGTTGTTTTACAATTAAAAAATCATTTAGGCTTGAGGGTAACTTTAGTTTTGCACAGATTTTTAACAATTTATGGATATAAGACTATTAATGGTTGAAATTAAAATGAAATATAAAATTGGTGTTAGAAGATTTGGTTTAATCAATTGGATTGGCGCATGGACGCTTTATAAAAAAGAAGTATTAAGATTTCTAGTTGTATGGATACAAACTATTTTTTCCCCATTAGTATCATCTTTGCTTTTTTTGCTTGTTCTCTCTTTAGCAATTGGTGCCGAAAGAGGAGAAGTTCTAGGTGTTCCATTTATTACTTTTTTAGCTCCAGGTTTGATATCTATGCAAGTAATCCAACAAGCATTTTCACACTCTTCCTCCTCATTTATGATTGGAAAAATTCAAGGAAATATTGTTGATATTTTATATGCACCTCTTTCTCCAGCAGAGGTTACTCTATTAATTTCCCTCGCTTCAGTGACAAGAAGTGTATTGATAGCTATAGTTTCGATAATCACTTTTAAACTCATAATTGATATTCAAATTACAAATTATTTTTATTTAATAGTTTTTACATTTCTATCCTCTTTCATACTTGGCAACATCGGTATAATAGCTGGTCTTTGGGCAGAAAAATTTGATCACATGGCAACAGTTACTAATTTTGTAATAATACCACTTTCATTTTTATCTGGAACCTTCTACACTATTGATAGACTTCCAGAGTTTTTACAAACTATCAGTAAAGCAAATCCATTTTTTTATATGATAGATGGTTTCAGATATAGCTTCTTAGGAAAAGCAGACGGCTCTATCATGATAGGTTTGATCTATCTTAGTATTTTAAGTATTGTTAGTTGGTTTATTACTTATTTATTATATAAAAAAGGGTATAAACTTAAGTCTTAATTTATGAGTAAAATTTTAAACACTTATAACAGAAAAAAAATTGCTTTTACCAAAGGAAAGGGAAGCTTTCTTTATTCAACAAATGGTAAAAAATATTTAGATTTTGTTCAAGGTATTGCTGTTAATTGCTTGGGCCATTCGAATGATTATTTAATAAAATCAATTTATAAACAATCTAAAAAACTATGGCATGTATCTAATGCTTTTATAATACCTGAACAAGAAAGATTGGCAAAAAGAATAACACAGAAGTCTTTTGCAGATTTTGTATTTTTCCAAAATTCCGGTCTCGAAGCAACCGAAGCAGCAATCAAAATTGCTAGAAAATATTTTCATAATAAAGGTCAAAAAAATAAAAATAGAATTTTATGTATAAACAATAGTTTTCATGGAAGATCTTTAGCAACTATTTTTGCAAGCAATAGCAAAAAAATGACGGAGGGTTTTTATCCAAAGGTTCCTGGATTCGATCATTTTAATTTTGCAGATCATCAAGGTCTAGAAAAAGCTATTACTAAAAAGACCGCAGCCATAATGGTGGAAACTATAATGGGAGAGGGTGGGATTAAAGTAATCCCTGACTTTTGTCTTCAAGGATTAAGAAAAATATGTAACAAAAAAAAAATTTTACTTATTCTTGATGAGGTTCAATGTGGAATAGGAAGAAGTGGTAAGTTTTTCGCTTATGAGCACGCAAAAATTAAGCCAGACATTGTCCCTATTGCAAAAGGTATAGGAGGAGGTTTCCCTATAGGTGCAGTATTAGTAAACAAAAAAGTAGCTTCATGTATGAAACCAGGATCACACGGATCAACTTTTGGCGGCAACCCTTTAGCAATGAGTGCTGGAAATGCAGTTATGGATGTTATGTTTAAAAAAGGTTTTCTTTCTAATGTAGCTAAAAACGGTAAATTTTTAATTTCAGAGTTAAATAAAATAAAAAAAAAATATCCTAAAATTATAAAAGAAGTGAGAGGCAGAGGTTTACTAGTTGGTCTTTGTCTTTATAAGGATCAAACGAAATTCATAAATAAATTACTTGAAAATAAATTACTAACTGTCAAGGCTGCAGAAAATGTTGTCAGACTTTTGCCTCCTTTAAATGTCAAAAAGAGTGAAATTAAATTAAGTTTAAAAATAATAGAAAAAGTTTGTAAAAATATAATATGAAAAATTTTATTGATATTTCAGATTGTTCATCAAAAGAATTAAGAGAAATTCTTGAAGAGGCAAAAAAAAGAAAATCACTAAGAGCTGGGTTAAATAAATCTGCTCCTGATGAAGACAAGCCCTTTGAGGGTAAATCCATGGCTATGATATTTGAAAAACCCTCCACAAGAACGAGAATGTCTTTTGATATTGCGGTAAAACAATTAGGTGGTTCATCAATAATTTTAAATCCTGATGGAATACACTATGGAAAAGGTGAAGAAACTTTAAAGGACACTGCAAAAGTATTATCTGAATATGTAGATATTGTGATGCTTAGAACTTCCTCTCATGAGAACTTAATTTCTTTTGGAAAACACTTAAGTATTCCTATTATAAATGGTCTATCAGACAAAAGTCATCCCTGCCAAATTATGTCAGATATTTTTACTTTCGAAGAAAGTAATGGCGATATATCAGGAAAAACAATTTCTTGGATAGGGGACGGAAATAATAATATGTCAAATTCTTTAATCGAGTCTGCAGCTAAGTTAAACATTGTTTTAAAAATCGGATGTCCAAAAAAATATTCTCCAAATAAAAACATTATAAGTTGGGCCAAAAAAAATAAAGTAAACCTTAAAATTACATCTGACCCTTACGAGGCAGTAAAAAATTCGGATTGTATTATGACAGACAAGTGGGTTTCTATGAATGATAAAGTAAATAAAAAAACAAAGAAAAAAATTTTAAAACCTTATCAAGTTAACAAAAAGCTTATGTCAAATGCAAAACCTTCAGCTATTTTTATGCACTGTTTACCAGTTGGAAGAGGAGAAGAGGTTACAGACGAGGTTATTGATGGAGATCAATCAGTTGTTTGGAGACAAGCATTAAACAGAGTGCATGCACAGAAAAGTATAATTAAGTGGTGTTTAGATTAAGGAAGTGGTTTTGGACTATCACTTTTAGAATTCATATATAAAATAACAGAAGCCCTATCTTTCTCTTTTCTTAAACCTGCAAAAGCCATTTTTGTGCCTTTGATATAAGCCTGAGGTTTTATTAAGTAACTATTCATTTCCTCAAATGACCATTCTTTCGCATAAGCTATCATAGCTTTAGAGTACTTATAATCACTTACAGAGCCAGCAGTTCGTCCAATCACACTCCATAGATTAGGACCAATCATATTTTTTCCATCGCTCGCAATTTGATGACAAGCACTACATTTTTTGAAAACTTTTTCACCGTGAGCTAAATCCCCCATGGCTAGTAAAGCTTTTATATCAACTTCAACTTTTTCCTCTACGGTCTCACTAACCTGACTTGCAGTTTTTGCAGGCTCTAATCCCTCGACTTTGTAAGCTGATTGTTCTGGTTTATCTACAAAGAATAAATAATCAGCAAATTTACCAATTCCAATGATTATTAAAGCAGCGAGCAAAACTGCGGCTATTATTTTGTTTATCTCGAAACTATCCATATTTTTGACAATAAGTTAATTCAGGTATAACACGAGAATATAAAAAAAACTTTAAATTACTATAATTTTTTTGCGTCTAAGAGACGCATAAACTATGAGAGATTTAGCAATAATTATACCGTCTAGACTTGCTGCTGTCAGATTTCCAAATAAACCTTTAATGAAAATTAATAACAAGGAGATGATTCTTCATGTCCATCAAACAGCGATTAAATCTGATGTGGGTGAAGTTTATGTTGTTTCTCCTGACGAGGAAATTCTGAAACTAATAAAACAAAACGGTGGAAATGCGATTAAATCTTTAAAGAGTCATGAAACTGGAACTGATAGAGTTTACGAGGCCTATGATAAATTTTTAAAAAAAAAAAATGATATAATTATAAATTTACAAGGAGATATGCCAAATTTAGATCCTAACTCAATTAAACTATTGGCAACCCATGCAAAAGAGAGCAATTGTGATATAGGAACATTAGCTGGAAATTTTGATGACAATGCCTCACAAAAGAATATAAACAACGTCAAAGTTTTAACCGCAGAAAGTATAAATAATGGTAAATTTTCACGGGCTTTGGATTTTTTTAGAACCAATGAAGATAATAAAATTAATAATATTTATCATCACATTGGAGTTTATGCATTCAAAAGATCTGCAATAGAAAAGTATGTAAATTTAAAAAGATCAAAACTTGAAATCGACAGAAAACTCGAACAAATGAGAGCATTAGAAAACAAAATGGCTATTGACGTAGGATTTATAAAAGATATTCCTTTAAGTGTTGATACAGAGGAAGATCTTGTTAAAATAAAAAAGCTAATGGGAAATTAAAATGTCAAAAACTAAAATAGCTATCCAAGGTGAATTAGGTGCTTATTCGCATATTGCTGCGAAAGAATTTTTTAAGGATTTAGATGTCAAGACATGTCTTACTTTTGAGGAAGCTTTTAAAACAGCTTTCGAAAATGAGAACTATAAAATAATAATTCCTCTGGAAAACTCATTAGCTGGGAGAGTTGCAGATATTCATTATCTTTTACCTAAATATAAATTACAAATTCATGCTGAACATTACCAAAAAGTAGAACATAATTTGTTATGTAGACAAGAAGCTGATTTGAAAGATATTAAATATGTCAGAAGCCATGCCCAAGCGATTGGTCAGTGTCAAAAAATGATAAACGAATTAAAATTTAAAACAATAATATCGGCTGATACAGCTGGCTCAGCAAAAGATTTATCAGCAAGTAAAGATAAATCAATAGCAGCTATTGCGTCTCAACTTTCGGCTGAAATTTATAATTTGAAAATACTTAAAAAAAATATTGAAGATGAGTCTGGAAATGTAACTAGGTTTTTAATTATGGGTAAAAATACGCAACAGCCTGAATTCAATAAAGACAAAGTCTTTATTACCACTTGTATTTTTAGATTAAAAAGCGAGCCATCTGCTCTCTATAAATGTCTGGGTGGTTTTGCGACGAATCAAATTAATTTAACTAAATTGGAAAGTTTTTCTGTAAAAAATACGTTTGACCAAACGAATTTCTATATGGACTTCGAGGGTCATCTTGATGAAAAAAACGTTCAAAACGCAATGGAAGAGCTAGGCTTCCATACTGAAAGTTTAGATATATTGGGTGTTTATGAAGCATCGAATTATAGGCATAATTAGTCCACATCAATGAATTCTTGGCTTGTGGAAGTGAAATTTATCTTGATATAATCATTTTTGAGGTTGGCATCAGGTGGATGTTTCATCAATCCGGTCAGGTCTGAAAGGAAGCAGCCGCAGTGAAAATTATTCAGGTTGTTGCCTGCCTCTTATAAAATACATGAAAAAAAATAACGTCCTAGCACTAAAATATAGACCTCAAAATTTTAAAGATTTAATTGGTCAAGAAGTGATTTCTAAAACAATACTTAACGCAATTAAATTAAATAAAACCCCTAATGCTTATTTGCTAACGGGCATTAGAGGCGTAGGCAAAACAACAACAGCAAGATTAATTGCAAAAGCTTTAAATTGTTCAACAACAAATAATAATGGTGTTTGTGAAAATGAAAATTCCTGCAGCTCTTGTAAAGAAATTTCAAATTCAAATCATATAGATGTATTAGAGATGGACGCAGCATCTAAAACCGGTATTGATGACGTTAGAGAAATAATTGAAAGTTCTAAATATAGCCCGACTAGTGCAAAATTTAAAATATTTATAATTGACGAAGTTCATATGTTATCAAAGCAAGCTTTCAACGGTTTATTAAAAACTCTAGAGGAACCGCCACCAAGTTTAAAATTTATTTTAGCTACTACTGAAGTTAGAAAAATTCCTGTAACAATATTATCAAGATGTCAGCGTTATGACTTAAAAAGAGTAGAGATTGAAAAAATACTTGACCACTTAAAAAAAATCTCAAATCTTGAAAGTGGTAAAATAACCGACGACGCTTTGAGATTAATTTCTCAAGCCTCTGAAGGTTCAGTTCGTGATGCCATTTCATTGCTTGATAGAGCTATTATCATGCAAAATATTACAGAGTCTGGAAAAATTGACGGAAACGATGTTAGGAATATGCTGGGGCTAGCAGATAAAACTAAACTTTTAAGTTTAATGAAGGAAATCTTTGAGGGACAAGAGAAAAATGCAATTACAATTTTAAAAGAACTGGTAGAAAATGGCATTGATGCAAATAACTTCTTAAATGATATTCTTGAACTAATTTTCTTATTCAGCAGAAAAATAAATTTGGGAAAAATTGAGAAAGATATAATGATTTCTGAAACAGAAATTAAGTTGATTGATCAATATTCCAAAGGGCTAAATATGATTGATTTAGGACTATTTTGGCAATTAACATTAAAAACGATTGAGGACCTAAAGATTTCTGGAAATGAAAATATTGTTTTAGAAATGTACTTAATGCAAATGGTTCATTTAAAAAAAATTGGGAAAGAAGATAGCGTTATTGAGGAAAAGCAAGATAACAATCCCGAAATAAAAGATAGTATTAAATTTGAGGAAAATAAAAACAAAGTAATAAACAAAGAAATTAATAATAAAACTAAGAATCAATTAAAGAGCACATTTCAAATAAAAACGGAAAGCTTAAATAATAGCGAGGGAAAAGAAAGCACAAAAAAAATTGAATTAAATTCTCTAGAAGAATTAATTGAGTTAGCTAAAAAAGAAAATGAAATTGAGCTTAGATATGATCTAGAGAGAAATGTTAAGTTAGTGAGTTTCTCTAAAGGTAAAATTGATATAAGTTTTAATGAAAAACTAAATAAGAATTTTATTAAACTTCTAAGCGAAAAATTATTAAAGTGGACAGGAGAAAGGTGGATTATTTCTCTTAGTAAGTCTGAGGGTACAAAGACAATATTTGAAAAAAATATTGCAAAAAATAAAGAAAAAATAAATGATTTAGAGAGGAGCGAAGTCAACACCAAAGTTCAAAAGTCTTTTCCAGATGCTAAGTTGACCGATGTAATAGAATAAAATGAATAACTTTTCAGATATGTTATCTAAAGCTCGAGAAATGCAAGAAAAAATGAAAGAAGCGCAAGATATCATTAAAAAACTTCAAGTGACTGGAGTTGCTGGGGGTGACCGGGTAAAAGTAACTCTTAGCGGAGATTATGAAATAAAGTCAATTTTTTTAAGCGATGAAGTAAAAAAAGAGGATCAGAACTTAATCAATGATCTCATAATAGCAGCATATAATAATGCCAAAGAAAATTTAAAAAAAAAGTCTTCTGAAGAGTTAAACAAAGTTACCGGAGGATTAAATTTACCTACGGACTTCAAACTTCCTTTTTAAATGGATAATAATATCATTGAAATTGAGGAATTAATAAAACAGTTTTCAAGACTGCCTGGATTAGGTCCAAAATCAGCTAAAAGGATCATTTTAAAACTTATTGATAACAAAGAGTCAATGGTTAAACCATTAGCAAAATCTTTAGCAAATGTTTACAAAAAAATTACAAGGTGCACTAATTGCGGGAATTTAAAAATTATAGAAAAAAAATGCTTTTGTGAAATTGAGTCAAATTTTGACAAAATTTGTGTTGTAGAAAATTTGGCTGATATGTGGGTGATAGAGTCTGCCAATATTTATAAGGGACATTATCACATCCTAGGAGGAACTTTGGGTATTAAAGACAACTACGATAATAAAAATTTGTTGATGGACTCTCTTATCAAACGAATAAAGAAAAATAGCTTGAAAGAGGTAATTATAGCAACAAGTGCAACAGTTGAGGGGCAAACAACTGCTCATTATATAGAAGACGCTATTAAAAATGACAAGATCAAAATAACAAAATTAGCCCAAGGATTACCGGTAGGCGGAGAAATAGAGCAATTGGATGATGGAACTTTGTTTTCTGCTTTTAAAAATAGAATTCCGGTTAGTGACTAAGCTTCTTTTCTAATCTTCTTTTATGTAATAAAGGTTCGGTATAGCCAGACGGTTGATCTAAACCCTTTAATACTAGATCGCATGCAGCTTTAAAAGCGATAGAATTATCAAAATTATCAGACATCTTTTCGTAATTCGGGTCATTAATATTTTGTTTATCAACTACTTTTGCCATCTTCTTTAAAATTTCAATTACCTCTTCTTTGCTGCAAATATTATGTCTTATCCAATTGGAAATATGTTGCGACGATATCCTAAGTGTGGCCCTATCTTCCATCAAACCAATATTATTAATATCAGGAACTTTTGAACAACCCACGCCCTGATTAATCCATCTTACTACATAACCTAATATACTCTGTGAATTATTTTCAATCTCTTTAGTGATGTCATCTTTTGCCCAATTGGGCCTATCAGCTACAGGTATTTCCAAAATATTTTTTAATTCAGCTTTTTTTCTAGACTTCAATTCCTCATGTTTTTTAAAAACATTTACTAAATGGTAATGTGTTGAATGCAATGTTGCTGCTGTTGGAGATGGAACCCAGGCACAATTAGCTCCCGCTTCAGGGTGACCTATCTTTTGTTTCATCATATCAGCCATTTTATCTGGCATGGCCCACATGCCCTTACCGATCTGAGCTATACCAGAGAAACCACAAGATAAACCTATATCCACATTCCAGTTTTCGTAAGTGTTTAACCAGATTGATTTTTTCATTTCCCCTTTAAATATCATCGGCCCCGCTTCTGATGAAGTGTGCATTTCATCTCCGGTTCTATCTAAAAATCCCGTGTTTATAAAAACAATTCTATCCTTTACCTCTCTTATACATTCTTTCAAATTAACAGTTGTTCTTCTTTCTTCATCCATTATTCCAACTTTAATTGTGTTTTTTTTTAATTTAAATATATCTTCAACTTTATTAAAAATTTCATTTGTAAATGCAACTTCCTCTGGTCCATGCATTTTAGGTTTAACAATATAAACTGAACCAGTTCTAGAATTTTTTTTATTTTTAAAATCATGTAAAGCACACATGACTGTAAAAAAAGCATCCATTATACCTTCAGGAATTTCAGAATTATCTCCCAAAATAATTGATGGACTAGTCATTAAATGACCTACATTTCTAATTAACAACAAAGATCTACCATGCAGATGAAATTTTTTTCCAGATGGGTCATTGTAAATTCTATCCTCATTTAATTTTCTAATAAATTTTTTTCCATTTTTTTCTACTTGGGTTTCTAAAGTACCTTTCATAATACCCAACCAATTATTGTAACATCTTATCTTATCTTCAGCGTCAACAGCTGCAACGGAATCCTCATTATCCATAATTGTAGAAATAGCTGATTCCATAATTACATCAGAAATATTTGCTAGGTCAATTTTTCCAATTTCACTTTCTTTATTAATAACAATTTCTAAATGTAAATTATTATTTTTAATTAGTATCGAAGAAGGGTTATCAGGATTATTACTAAAACCTATAAATTTGGATTTGTCCTCTAAAAAATACTTTTTTTCATCCTGATACAAAGTTAAAATTTCATTCTCAATTTTGATTTTTGTTATATTCTTCCAACTAGTTCCTTTTATTTTTACAATTTTATCAAAAAAATCTCTCACATAATTAATAACTTTTTTACCTTTTATTGGATCATAAGCTGAGGTTTTTTTCCCTTCTATTGCATCAGTACCATAAAGAGAATTATATAAACTCCCCCAACGTGCATTAGCTGCATTTAACGCATATCTTGCATTGTCTACCGGTACAACTAATTGTGGGCCAGCTATTTTCGCTATTTCTTCATCTACGTTTGAGGTGCCAATCTTAAAATCCTCTTTTTCTTTTACGATGTAATTTATCGATTTCAAAAAACTTATATATTTTTCTTTATTATTTTTAATGTCTTTATTATCTTTGTGCCAATTATCAATTTTTTTTTGAATTTCATCTCTTTTCTTTAGTAACAGCTTATTTTTTTTTGCTAACTCCTCAACTGCTATTGCAAAATTATTCCAGAATACATCTGATTTTAAACCAGTCCCTGGCATAATTTGTTCATTAACAAAACTAAAAAGTTTTGAATTTATTTTTATTCCTTTTATTTCAACGATATCCATATTATTAATTTCTACCTGAAGAACAGTATTATTAAAATATATAAAATTGTATCAATATTATCATTGATTTTGTTGATTTATTTCAATTCATTTTAAATAATAAATATGTTATTCAAGATTTTATGAAAAATTATTTAGATTTTGAAAAAGAAATTAAAGACCTAGAGCAAGAAATGGAAAATTTGAAAAGCCCATATGGTGCTGAGGGTATTTCTGAAGTTGATACCGATAAAATAAGAGATCTACAAAATCAAATTAATGAAAAATTAAAATTGACATATGAAAATTTGAATAGTTGGCAAAAAACCCAGGTTGCACGACATGAAGACAGACCAAGAGCAAATCTATATATAAAAAAAATATTCGATAGTTTTACTCCTCTTTCTGGTGACAGATTTTTTGGAGATGACAAATCTGTAATTGCTGGATTTGGTTTGATAAATAATAAATCGGTTTTAGTAATAGGACAAGAAAAAGGAGAAGATTTAAATAGCAGAATAGAAAGAAATTTTGGGATGATGAGACCTGAAGGTTATAGAAAATGTATAAGATTAATGAAACTAGCAGATAGATTCAAAATACCCGTTATTTCTTTTGTAGACACTCCTGGAGCGTATCCAGGTATTGGCGCTGAACAAAGAGGTCAAGCTTCTGCAATTGCTAATTCAATTGAGTGTAGTATGTCACTAAAAGTACCAAATATTTCTGTAATTATCGGTGAAGGTGGGTCAGGAGGAGCGATAGCTTTGGCTTCTTCAAACAAAGTTATAATGTTAGAAAATTCAATTTACTCAGTAATATCACCTGAGGGCTGCGCGTCTATTTTGTGGAGAGATCCGAGCAAATCACTTCAAGCAGCAGAAGCGATGAAACTTACTGCGCAAGATTTATTAAAATTAGGTATTATTGATGAGATTATTAAAGAGCCTAGTGGTGGTGCGCATAGAGACGTAGATAGCATTGTTTCAGATGTAAAAAATTCTATTATTAATAATTTAAGATTGTTCGAGAGTATGAGCAGAGATGAAATTTATGAACATAGAAAAACAAAATTTTTAAAAATTGGCAGAGACAGAGGATTTAGTAAATCATCAGACGTCACTGGTGAAAATTTAGCGTTACAGGAGACTTCAATAGACAAATTTAGAAAAAATTTGGTTAAATTTAAGTATATTTATTTAGGTATTTCCCTAGTTTTAATTGCTTTGGCAGCTTCATTTATTAATTAATAGTTGTTGTATTTCAGCAAAAACAAGAATTTTAATAATTTTTTTAAAATCATTTCTTGACATTGAGACCACAAATCTATTAAAGGTGCAAAGTTAGCAAATATGCTAACAAATGTTAATAACTAATAAGGATAAGACAATAATGAGTACACTAAAAGGTAAAGTAAAGTGGTTCAATGGTACTAAAGGTTATGGTTTCATTGAAAGAGAAGACAAAGAGAAAGACGTGTTCGTCCATAGCTCTGCTGTAAGAGAAGCTGGGTTAAAATACTTAAATGAGGGTGATGAATTAACGTTTGAAGTGGAGAGCACGGAAAAAGGTCCTGCTGCAGTAAAATTGCAGAAAACATCTTAATTCTAAATTTTCCAAATCACATATTAGCGGGATACTGAGCTTGAAAGCCTAATCCCGTTAATAAGTTCTTGAAAAAGACACAATTATTTTTTAAATAGAAATCATGATTATAGATAATAAAATTATCCTCCAAAAAGCACATTCTCACAGAATGCATGCTAGGCTTGTGCTTAGCTTATAATCAAAAATATATAAATTTTACCAAAATTAATATAAAAATAATAGGGATGCAGCAGTAGCTCAGTTGGTTAGAGCACTAGTTTGTGGAACTAGGGGTCGGTGGTTCGAATCCACCCTGCTGTACCAAACAATGAAAAAAGAGAAAAAAAGAAACAAACCTTCTAAAGAAATTCCGTTAGGGTTTGTAGATAGGAAAGAAAAAGAATTATTAGTACGTGATTTTATAATTTCTAATATAAAAGAAATTATGATCAAGTATGGATTTCAATATCTTGAAACTCCAAGTTTTGAATACTCTGATAGTATTGGAAAATTTCTACCTGATAAAGATAGACCAGATGAAGGTGTATTTTCTTTTAAGGATGAAAATAAGTGGTTATCATTGAGATATGATCTCACTGCTCCGCTTGCCAGGTATGTTGCAAAAAATTATTTAGAAATTCCAAAGCCATTTAAAAGATATCAATTGGGAACAGTTTGGAGAAATGAAAAACCAGGACCAGGAAGATTTAGAGAATTTTTACAATTCGATGCTGATTTTGTAGGAACAAAAAGCTCTTTAGCAGATGCGGAGCTATGTGTAATGATCTCAGAAATTCTTACAAAATGTGGTTTAAATAAATCAGACTTTGTAATCAAAATTTCATCAAGGAAAATAACAGAGGAATTATTTAAAAAATTAAATATTAAAGACAATCAACAAAAACTTACTGCATTAAGAGCTTTAGATAAAATTGATAGACTTGGTTGGGATAGTGTTAAAGAATTATTAGGTGAGGGTAGAAAAGATAAATCTGGAGACTTTACTGAGGGAGCTAATTTAAGCTCAAACAATATAGAAATTATAGAAAAAGAATTGAAGAAAAAAACACCTGAAACAGAGGATTTAATTGAGATAATAAAAATTTTCAAAGACTATAATTTTAGAAATTTTGAATTCGACTCATCAATTATAAGAGGTCTTGAGTATTATACTGGAATAATATTTGAGGTGAACTTAAAATTTGATGTTAAAAATAACAAAGGTCAAGTAATACAATTTGGTTCTATTGGAGGCGGAGGGAGATATGATAACTTGATAAATAATTTCGGCAACTATGATGCTCCTGCAACAGGTATATCAATAGGTTTAGACCGATTAGTTTATGCGTTAATGCAAAAGAAAGATTTTAAAATAAAGCAATCTAAACCTGTGGTGATTTGTGTTTTCGATAATAATTCAATGAAAGAATACATCAATTTACAATTATTATTAAGAGAAGCTGAAATAAGTGCCGAGATTTATCCTGGAGAGGGAAAATTAAAAAAACAAATGGAATATGCAAATAAAATTAATTCACCAGCTGTAATCTTATATGGCGAAGATGAAATTAAATCTGGTAAACCTACTTTAAGAAACTTGAGTACTGGAAAAGAAAAATCAGCTGAAATTAGAGAATTAGTAAATGAAATCAAAAAAATTATCTGAAACCATAATTAAAACCTTTAAAAGGAATGGTTTTGTTTTATCAGAGCCAGATGTTTTGCTCGACTCTGAATATATTATAGAAAGATCAGGAGAAAAGTTTCGTAGCTCAATATTATCATTTGAGAGGGAAGATGGAAAAAGTATGTGTCTGAGACCTGATTTAACTGTAGCATCTTGTTTAAGTTTTCTTCAAAAAAAAACATCATCTAAAATTTATTATTCAGGACAAGCTTATAGAAGATCCAGTAATAAAGGTTCTGATTTTATAAACAATCAATTAGGGATAGAAATACTTGGTTCGAAAAATCAAATTCAAGATGATTTTAAAGTTATCAGCACGATTTTAAGTTCAGCAAAAAAAATAAAAAGTAAGAAAATTCAAATTAAAGTGGGAGATATTAGTTTATTTAAAAGTTTAATAAATGCACTTGATATGCCAGAGAGATGGAAATTAAGATTAATCAGACACTTTTGGAGACCAAGCTATTTTAAAGAACTGTTAAAAAGATTAGAAAAAAACACGGATATAGATGCAGTCACTTTTGATACCGATAAAAAAAGATTTAATGAAATGAAAAATTTAGATCAAGAAAAAGTAGTTGCCGGAAGATCGATTTCAGAAATTTTAACAAGATTTGACAAAAAAATAAGGGACCCAAGATCTTTTTCTGATGGAAAAAAAATTGTAAAAATTATTAAATCTTTTTTAAAAATTAATTGTAAACTATCTGAACTTGACGAAAAGTTATTAGTTTTTGCAAAAAAAAATAATCTAAAAAAAAATATATTTAGAGATTTCAAATCTATTCTAAATCTTAAAAAACTAAATCAAGAAGTTATTTTTATCGCAAATTTTGGTAGGGACATAGAGTATTATACAGGAATAGTATTTGAAGTATTTTCAGGAAATAAGGAAATTGCTAGGGGTGGGCGTTATGATGATTTACTAAAAAGTTTAGGAGCGAAAAAAAATATCCCAGCTGTTGGTGCAGCAATAAACTTAAAAAATATATGAAAGATTTAATTACTATAGGTTTACCAAGTAAAGGGCGATTAAAAGATAATTCAATATCATTTTTTAATAATAAAGAACTTAGAATTTTACAAACTGAAAAAGAGAGAAATTATTTCGGAAGTATTGAAAATAAACCTAATATTAAAATTATTTTTCTTCATGCTAAAGAAATTATTCAAAGAATAGGAGATGGAACTTTAGATATTGGTATATCTGGTTTAGACCTTTTAAAAGAATCTGATAAAAATTTACAAAGTAAAATAAACGTACAAAAAAAACTAGATTTTGGTAATGCTAATTTAGTTGTGGCTGTGCCAGGAGACTGGATAGATGTGCAAACTGTAGCTGATCTTGAAGAAGTATCATTTGATATAAGATCTAAAAGAAATGCTAGGTTAAGAGTGGCAACGAAATATCCAAATTTGACTAATGAATTTTTAACTTCTAAAGGGGTTACTCAATATAAACTTATAACAAGTCTTGGAGCTACAGAAACTTATCCTTTTATTGGATCATCTGAAATTATTACCGATATTACTTCAACAGGCAAAACTTTAGCTGATAACAATTTAAGAGTTTTAAAAGATGGATTAATTTTAAAGTCAACAGCATGTTTGTTTTCTGCAAAAAAAAAGGCTGCAAAATTGCAGCCTTTTTTAAAATCTTTGGTCGAGTGAACTTACATACCCATTCCACCCATACCGCCCATTCCGCCCATACCACCAGGAGGCATAGCAGGTCCAGAGTCTTTCTCTTCAGGTTTGTCTGCTATCATAGCTTCAGTTGTTATTAACAATCCAGCAATTGATGCAGCATCTTGTAAAGCTGATCTGACTACTTTAGTTGGATCAATAATACCTTTAGAAAACATATCAACATACTCCTCATTTTGGGCATCATAACCTTGTGAAGTTTTTTTACTTTCTAAAAGTTTTCCAACAACTACCGATCCATCTACTCCTGCGTTTGAAGTAATTTGTCTGATTGGAGCTTGCATAGCTTTTTTGACTATATCAACACCAGCTTTTTGATCGTCGTCTTTTATTTTTAAATTTTCTAAGTCTTGTGAGGCATAAAGCAAAGCACATCCACCACCAATTACCACACCTTCTTCTACTGCAGCTCTTGTTGCATTTAGTGCATCTTCAACTCTATCTTTTCTTTCTTTAACTTCAACCTCTGTTGCGCCGCCAACTTTTATAACCGCCACACCACCAGCTAGTTTGGCAAGTCTCTCTTGAAGTTTTTCTTTGTCGTAATCAGAAGTAGTTTCACCAATTTCAGATCTTATTTGGTTACATCTTGCCTCAATGTCAGATTTCTTACCTTCACCTGCAACAATGGTACTATTCTCTTTATCAATTTTTACTTTTTTACAAGACCCAAGATCACCAATTTTAACATTTTCTAATTTGATACCTAAATCTTCAGAAATTACCTGTCCCCCAGTTAATATTGCAATATCTTCCAACATTGCTTTTCTTCTGTCTCCAAAACCTGGAGCTTTAACAGCAACAACTTTTAATCCACCTCTAAGCTTGTTTACAACTAACGTAGCAAGAGCTTCACCTTCAACATCTTCTGAAATTATCATCAAAGGTCTGTTAGCCTGCACTACTGACTCTAATAAAGGCACCATGGGTTGAAGGTTTGTTAATTTTTTTTCTACCAAAAGAACTAAAGGATTATCAAGTTCTGTTGTCATTTTTTCAGTATTAGTTACAAAATAAGGTGATAAATAACCTCTATCAAATTGCATTCCTTCAACAACATCTAATTCTGTTTCCACTCCTTTAGCCTCTTCTACTGTTATAACGCCCTCATTACCGACTTTCTGCATAGCTTTAGATATCATGTCACCAATTGATTTTTCTCCATTTGCAGAAATAGTACCGACTTGAGCAACTTCTTCATTAGCTTTTACTTTTTTTGATGATAATTTGAGTTTTGATATAACGTGCTCCACTGCCTTATCAATTCCTCTTTTAATATCCATAGGATTCATGCCTGCAGTAACGTATTTTAAACCCTCTGTAACAATTGACTGTGCTAATATTGTTGCTGTAGTTGTGCCATCACCAGCATTATCATTTGTTTTGCTGGCAACTTCCTTTACCATTTGAGCACCCATGTTTTCAAATTTGTCTTCAAGCTCGATTTCTTTTGCAACAGAAACTCCGTCTTTTGTAGTTCGAGGAGCACCATAAGATTTGTCCATTACAACATTTCGACCTTTAGGGCCTAAAGTTACTTTAACAGCATTTGCTAGAGTATTAACTCCTTTAAGCATTTTTGTTCTTGCTTCCGTGTCAAACTTAATTATTTTTGCCATTTTTTTCTCCTTTGTAAGTTAAGCTATTTTTTTTTCTTTGAAACTCCCATAATGTCTGACTCTTTCATAATACTATATTCTTTTCCATCTATCTTGACTTCTGTACCAGACCATTTTCCAAATAAAACAATATCACCAGTTTTGACGTCCATAGGTGAAATTTTACCATTACTATCTCTTGCACCTGGGCCAACGGCTACAACTTCTCCCTCTTGTGGCTTTTCTTTTGCTGTGTCTGGGATAATTATTCCACCAGACGTTTTTTCTTCACTATCTAAAACTTTGATTAGAACACGGTCATGTAAAGGCCTAAATTTCATATGTTTTTCCTCCTATTAGTATATGCACATGATATGGTGTGTGATAGTCAAATTTCAAGTGCCAATTCAATAATTTAGCTAAATCTCTTAATATTGCTATATTTTATGAAGTTTTCTATAAGTTGAATTACGGGACAATTTTAAATTGAAAAAAATAGAACATTTATCTGAGATTTTTAAGGACTATAACGTTTTCGTTATAGATTTGTGGGGGGTTATGCATAACGGAATATCACCTATTCCCGAAGCCTTAGAAGCGATTGAGCAATTACATAGAAACGGCAAAAAATTTATTTTTCTATCTAATGCACCCAGACCGAGCAAAGTTGTAAAAAATTTTTTAGAAAAAATGAAAATAAATAAAAAATATTTAAACAATATTCTCACATCAGGTGAAGCTGCATTAAAATCTATTAAAGAATTTAAATACGGAAAGAAATTTTTTCACTTAGGACCAGATAGGGATAGCAAACTATACAATGGTCTTGAAAATCATAGAACAACTTTAAATAATTGTGAGTATATTCTTTGTACAGGTTTATATGATGAACACATGAATGATTTAAACTTCTATTCAAAATTACTTATTAATTTTAAAGATAAAATTATGGTATGTACTAATCCAGATTTAATAGTTGATAGAGGAAATGAAACAGAATTTTGTGCAGGAAAAATAGCACAAATTTTTGAAAACCTAGGCGGTAAAGTAGTTTATTTTGGTAAACCTCACTTCAGCATTTATAATTTGATTTTAAAAAAAAATGATAAAGCATTAATGATAGGAGATAATCTACAGACTGATATAAAAGGTGCAAATTTAATAAATCAGGACTCTATTTTCATAACAGATGGAATTCATTTGAAAGAGATCAGAGAAAGTAAAAATATTGAGAGCATTTTCAAAAAATATGATGTTCGTCCGAAATTTATTCAAAACAAATTACAGTGGTGAAATGAAAATATTTAATAATTTTACACTTCCAAACAATTATAAACATTGTGCTTTGGCGATCGGTAATTTTGATGGTGTACACAAAGGCCATAAAAAAGTACTAAATGAAAGTAAAATTCTAGCAAAGAAAAATAATTTAAAGTTTGGAGTGATGACCTTTGAACCAATTCCATATATTTACTTTACAAAGAAAAAAAATTACAGAATAAATTCCTTAAGTCAAAAAATTAAGTTTCTCAAGAATCAAAAATTGGATTTTTTAATTATTAAAAAGTTTGATAAAAAATTTAGAAATTTGGGTTACCGTGATTTTTTACAAAAAATTATTCAAAAAAGAATTAATACAAAATATATTTTTGTTAGTAAGAATTTTAAATTTGGAAAAAATAGATTGGGAAATACAGTTAAGATGAAAAAACTAGAAAAAGAATTTAAATTTAGTACTCTTGTAACAGAACCTTTCAAATTAAAAAATAAAATTATATCTTCTACTAAAATTAGAAAACTTATATCGCAGGGAGAAATAAAAAAAGTTGAAAAATATTTAGGAAGAAAATGGGAAGTAGAAGGTAGGGTGTTAAGAGGTTTTCGAAGAGGTAGAAAAATTGGTTTCCCGACGTGTAATATTGATTTAAAAAATTATATTATTCCTAAAAATGGAGTTTATGCCGTGAATGTCTCATGTGAAAAAGTCTTTAATAAAAGAAATGGTATTGCAAACATCGGATATAGGCCGACATTTAATGGTAAAAATTTGTTATTAGAGGTAAATATATTTGGGATAAATAAAAATTTGTACGATAAAAAAATACAAATTGAATTTAAAGACTTTATAAGACCAGAAAAAAAATTTAAAAATGTAAGTGAATTAAAAAAACAAATAAAATTAGATATAAAAAAATCAAAAAAATAATGTCAAAAGATACTGTTCAATTACCAAAAACATCATTTTCAATGAAAGCAAATTTGCCTAATAAGGAACCTGAGATAATTAAAAGATGGGAAAGAAACGACCTCTATAAAAAGATAAGAAAAAAGTCTAAAGGTAAAGAAAAATTTATTCTTCATGATGGCCCGCCTTACGCAAATGGCCATATACATATGGGCACTGCGTTAAATAAAATTTTAAAAGATATGGTTACCCGATTTCAGCAAATGAACGGAAAAGATTCAATTTATGTTCCCGGCTGGGATTGTCACGGATTACCCATTGAATGGAAAATTGAGGAGCTTTATAAAAAAAATAAGAAGAATAAAGACGAAATTCCAATTAAAATATTTAGAAAAGAGTGTAGGGATTTTGCAAAAAAATGGATAGATGTTCACGTTGATGAATTTAAAAGGTTGGGAGTAACTGGTGATTTTGACAACTATTATTCTACGATGAGTTTTACTGCAGAGGCTCAGATTGTGAGAGAGCTTGGTAAATTTTTATTAGATGGCAGTTTATACCAAGGTTTTAAGCCTGTACTCTGGTCCACAGTCGAAAAAACTGCTTTAGCCGACGCTGAAGTTGAATACAAAGATCATACTTCAAATACTATTTATACTTCATTTAGAGTGGTTGAAAGTCCTAAAAACTTTCTAGGTGATTGCAGCATAGTTATTTGGACAACAACACCATGGACAATCCCTGCAAATAGAGCTTTAGCTTATAATTCAGATATTCAATATTCTGTAATTGAGATTAATTCGAATAATAGTTTTGACTCAAAAAAAATTGTTGTTGCTAGCGAGCTTAGCGAGGATTTATTGAAAAGATGCGAGATTAAAAAATTTACAATTTTAAAAAATTTTAAGGGAATAGATTTTAAAGGAACAATATGCAGTCATCCTTTAAAAAGATTAGGTTTTAATCAAAAAATTCCAATGTTAGATGCGTCATTTGTCAATCTGGAGCAAGGAACTGGTATTGTACATTGTGCACCTAGCCATGGACCCGATGACTTTAATTTATGTTTAAAAAATAATATTCAGTCAAATTATACTGTAGATAATTCTGGTTATTACACAGATGAAATTCCACACTTTAACAAAGTACATATTTTTAAAGCAGACAAACTTGTGATAGATGAGTTAAAAAAAGAAAAAAAATTGTTACAAAGCGATATACTAAATCATAGTTACCCTCATTCTTGGCGATCAAAAGCGCCACTAATTTATAGAGCTACACCACAATGGTTTATATCAATGGAAAAAAATTCGTTAAGAAAAAAAGCGCTTAAATCAATTCAGGAAACATCTTTTTTTCCACCTAAAGGTAAAGAAAGATTATTATCAATGATTGAGGGAAGGCCAGACTGGTGCGTTTCGAGACAAAGAGTTTGGGGTGTGCCGTTACCAATATTTCTGAATAAAAAAACAAAAGAGCCTTTGAAAGATCAAAAGGTTATAGAAAGAATAGCTCAAATTTACGAAAAAGAAGGATCTGATTGTTGGTTTACAGACAAATCAAAGAAATTTTTAGGAGAAGACTACAATGAAAATGATTTTGAAAAATTAAATGACATCGTTGAAGTATGGTTTGATAGTGGCTCAACACATAGTTTCGTTCTTGAAAAAAGAGATGATTTAAAGTGGCCAGCAGATATGTATTTAGAAGGTTCAGATCAACACAGGGGCTGGTTTCACTCTTCCTTATTGCAATCTTGTGGAACGAGAGGCAAAGCACCTTTTAAAAGCATCCTGTCCCACGGATTTGTAGTCGATGGAAAAGGTTTAAAAATGTCAAAATCTGCTGGAAACGTTATTTCTCCCGACGATATATTAAAAAATTATGGTGCAGATATTTTAAGAGTTTGGGTTGCATCCTCTGATTATGGAGAAGATCTAAGGATAGATAAATCTATCCTATCTCAACACGCAGAGTCTTATAGAAAAATTAGAAATACTTTTAGATTTATATTGGGTAATATTAAAGATGATTTCAAAAAACAAAATTATAATGAAGTCAACGTAAAAGAGCTACCAGAGCTTGAACAATTTATTTTACACAAAATTTTTAAGATTAATAAGTCGGTCAAATATAATTTGGAAAATTACACTTTCCACAAATTATATAAAGAGTTGTTAAATTTTTGTTCTCTCGATTTATCATCATTTTATTTTGATATAAGAAAGGACGTTTTATACTGCGATGATATAAATTCAAAAAAAAGGAAAGACTGCATTAAAACTTTAAATATACTACTTGATTGTTTATTAAAATGGTTTGCACCAATTTTGGTTTTTACAACTGAGGAAATTTACAGTTTGATTACTAAATCTGAAGAGAGTATTCACGAGTCATCATTTAATGAAATACCAAAAGTATGGAACAATAATGATCTGAATGAAAAATGGGAACAACTTTATAAAATTAAGCAAGATGCAAATATTGCAATTGAAGAAAAAAGATCAAAAAAAGAGATTGGATCAAGTTTAGAGGCAGAATTAGAAATTTATACTAATAGTTATAATTTTAAATTAATGAATGAGCTTGATTTAGCAGAGTATTTTATTACCTCAAAAGCTAAAAAATTTAAAAACCAAAACGATAAAGGAGAAACAAAAATTATTGTGAAAAAAACATCAGGAGTAAAATGTAATAGATGTTGGAAAATAGTTGAAAAAAATTGTATCCGATGTGACTCTATAATTAAAACATCTAAGTAACATGATAACAAAAGTTGAAAAAGAAAAACTTAGCTTAAAAAATATTCTAAAAAAAAATCTATTTACACTAGGTATAATTTCCTTCTGCTTTTTAGTAGACAGATTCACTAAAATTAAGATTTTAAAATTAAACCCCGATATAAACAAAATATTTTTAAATGATTTTATTAATATCGATCTTGTTTGGAATACAGGAATAGGATTTGGTTTATTAAGCCTTGACTCGAATTTTTTTTATCATTTTATCAGCTTATTAATTTTTGTAATTATCTTATTTATTTTATTTTTAATGATAAAATCAAATAGTCTTGAAAAATATTCTTACGCGATAATAATTGGTGGAGCCGTTGGAAATTTTTACGATAGACTGGTATATTTTGCTGTTCCAGACTTTATAGACTTGCATTATAAAGATTTTCATTGGTTTACATTTAATTTTGCTGATATATTTATCACTTTAGGAGTAATTTTAATTTTAATAAATGAAATATTGTTAAAAAAATGATTAATCAAAAAATTATAATTTTTTTACTTTTAGTTTTTCTAGGTGCGTGTGAAAGTTTTAAAACTGCAGGAAAAGTTTTAAGAAATGAAAAAATAAGTAATACAGATGAATTTCTAGTGCAAAAGAAAACACCTTTAATTGAACCTCCAAATTTAAATGAAATTCCTGTTCCTGATTCAATTAAAAAAGCAGAGCAAAACACAAAAAAAAATCTTGGGGAATTAAAAATACAATCCAAAATCAAAAAAGATATCTCTGATGTTGAAAAGGCTATTTTGAATGAAATTAGAAAATAGTAATATTTCTTCAAATAATTTTTTTTTTGGGAATAATTTATTACAGAAAAAAAATATTAATTTTATAAAAAATAAACTTAAATTATACAAAAATAGTATTAATAAAAAAGAAAATTTTTTTAATCTTTTTAAAAAGAATATTAATATAAAAAAAAATAAATTTAAAAAATATCAAAAATTTAATCAAATATACATTATAGGCATGGGTGGATCTATTTTGGGATCAGAGGCAATTTATAATTTTTTAAATTTTAAAATCAAAAAGAAAGTCAAATTTATTAATAATTTAGATAAAAACTATTTAGTTAAATTAAAAAAACAATTCTCAAAAAAAACTTTATTTATTCTAATTTCAAAGTCAGGTAATACTCTTGAGACATTAACTAATATTAACTTTTTTGCCAAATATATAAATAAAAATAATTCAATTATAATTACAGAAAATAAAAATAATTCTTTACAAAATTTCTCAAAAGATAAAAACATTTTATTCATAGAGCATAAACCTTTTTTCGGTGGCAGGTTCTCTGTTTTAAGTGAAGTTGGCATCGTACCTTGCATATTGTTTAATTTGAATGTAAGTAATTTTAAAAAAAACGCTCAAGACTATTTTGCAAAGAAAAAAATGAGCTATCTTATTAAAAACGCAAATAGCATGAGTGAAATTTACAGAAACAAAAAAATAAATTCAATTGTATTATTAAATTACGTGCCTGAGTTAGAAAAGTTTTTGTTTTGGTTGCAGCAGTTACTCTCTGAAAGTTTAGGAAAAAAAGGACGAGGTCTTTTACCAGTGGTTTCAAATGCACCTAAAGATCATCATAGTTTGCTACAACTTTATCTTGATGGGCCAAAAGATAAAATTTTTTACATTTTTGAGAGCAAGAGAAAAAAAATCTCGGACTTAAAAATTAATTCATTCAATAAAACGGCTAGTTATTTAAATAAAAAAAATTATCACCAAATAATTGAATCACAAAAAAAAGCGATAATACAAACATTTAAAAACAAAAAAATTAGATTTAGAAGTTTTGTTTTAAAAAAACATAATGAGCAAACTTTAGGTGAGTTATTTTGCTATTTTATATTAGAAACTATTTTAATAGGAAATTTAGCCCACATAAACCCATATAGCCAACCAGCCGTTGAGCAAGTTAAAATAAAGACTAGAAGAATTTTAATTAAGTAAAGTGCAATATAAAATTTTAGACCTTCCAAATCTGCGCTGCGCGTAAATTTTTATAAATTTGTCCAAATTTTCTTTTGTTTTATTTTCTCTGTGAAGAATTAAAAGATTATTTTGCTTTAAGATATTATTTCCTTGAAGGCATCTGAATATATTTTTGTAGTCTTGGTTTATGAAGGGGGGGTCCAAAAAAACTATATCATAACTAACTTTGGTCAAATTTTTTTCAAAAAATTGATTTATATCTATATTAAAAATTTCACATTTCTTAATTAGATCGAGTTGTGTTAGATTTTTTTTTAACAAATTAAAAATATTCCTATCTTTTTCAATAAAAGTAACGTGACTTGCCCCATGCGAGAGACATTCGATACCAAAAGAACCTGTTCCCGAAAATAAGTCTAAGATATTTGCATCAATCAATTTTATGTTAAATTTATTAGAATTAATAACTGTGTTAAATATACTTTGTTTTACGATCTCTTTGAGCGGGCGAGTGATTTTGTTATTTGAAAAAATTAATTTTTTTCCTTTTAGATTTCCACCACAAATCCTCATTTTTTTATTACTCTCCATCCTATATCTCGTCTAAAAAAACCATGCTCCCATTTAATTTCTTTAATTTTTTTTATTATATTAAACCTAATGGTTTTAAAAGATGATCCTAATCCAACGAAATTAAGCACTCTTCCGCCATCTGAAACTATTTTATTGCCATTTGTTTTGGTTCCAGCGTGAAATAAATAAAAATTTTTACTTTTTGAAATTTGTTTTAGGTTATTTATCTCAAATCCTTTTTTAAAACTATTTGGATATCCTTTTGAACATAAAACTATTGTTAAGGCTTTAGATTTTTTCCAATTAATATTAATTTTATTTAATTTATTTTTACAGGAGTTATAAATTATATTAAATAAATCAGTTTTGACTCTAGGTAATATTACCTGACATTCAGGGTCTCCCATTCGCACATTAAACTCAACTAAATAAGGATTGTTTTTTTTTATCATTAATCCAACATATAAAAAACCAGTGAATGAAGATTTTTTCTTTAAAAATTTTATGGTTGGTATTACAATTCTTTTTAAAATCTTTCTCTCCAAATCATGACTCATTAATCTTGCAGGTGAGTAAGCTCCCATTCCACCGGTGTTTGGCCCAGTATCTTTTAGACCTACTCTTTTATGATCTTGAGCAGAACCAAAAAATTTAAAGCTTTTTTTATCTACTACAAGAAAATAACTGAGCTCTTCACCCTCAAGAAATTCTTCGATGACTACCTTTTTTGAATTTTTAAATTTTCCATTTAAAATTTCTTTAGAAAATACTAAAGCTTTTTTTTTAGTTTTACATACCGAGACACCTTTTCCACTTGCCAACCCATCTGCTTTAATAACAATTGGGAGATTACACTCTTTTATATATTTTTTTACTTGTTGAAAATTTGTGCAAATTTTAAAATTAGCTGTTGGAATACTCAGTTTTCTACAAATTTTTTTTACAAAAGCTTTAGACCCCTCAAGTTTTGCTGCGTATTTATTAGGGCCAAAAACTAAAATCCTATTTTTCCTTAAGAAATCCGTTAGACCCATCACAAGTGGGAGTTCAGGGCCTATTATGACTAATTTAATTTTTAGTAGTTTAATAACATTTAAAAGACTTTTAAAGTTTAAGTAGTTGATATCTAAATTATTTGCAATCTGAGCAGTTCCAGCATTTCCTGGGAAGCAAAAAATATTACTTATTTTTTTTGACTCTGATAATTTTTGGCATAAAGCATGCTCTCTACCACCACTACCTATAATTGCAATATTCATATAAGTTAATTTAATATATATTACTCTTATGAGCGAAATAAAAGCTAAATTGAAATTTAAACAAAACCATTTTGAAATTATTGAAGAAGGCAACTATGTCAATTGTGCTGTGTCTAAAAAAAAAATTCTTTTAAAAGACCTAAGGTATTGGAATGTAGAACTACAAGAAGCATATTTTTCACCAATAGAGGTTAATGTTAGATACCGAAAACTTAAGAAGTTAGATTAATTATTTCCACCTATTATGAGTTAATATCCATTGAGAGGGGTCTTTTAAAATCATTTCTTCTATAATTTTATTTAATTTTTTTGAGATATTGTACTTTTTATTAGTATCACTTTTGAATTGATCGATACGCAACGGTTGTTTTATTTCCATAGTAAATTCATTATTGTCTTTTCGTTTCAAGTAAATAGGTACAATATTACAATTATATTTAATTGCTAGTTGGGCTGGTAAGGTAGTTGTATAAGCTTCATGGCTAAAAAATTTAATTTTTTCACCCTCGCTTAATCTTTGATCAATCATTAAAGCAATACAAAATTTTTTATCAAGGTAATCTATTGCTTGTTTTAGTCCCTTCATACCTTTAACAAATTGATTTTTACAAACATATTTTTTTCTAATATTAGTCATTAAAGGATTTATCAGATAATTATTTAGCGGTCGATAAAGAATTGCTAAATTTATATTTTTTTTTACTAACTCCATCGACATCAATTCAAAATTAGAAAAGTGACCAGATACAAATATAACTGGTTTATTATCTTCTTTAATTTTATCAAGCATCTCTAATCCTGAAATTTTTACATGATTAAGACTTTTTTTAAATTCTTTAAGAAAAAAATATTCGACAAAAGTTTTAGCATAATTTGACCACATCTTTTCAATTAACACTTTTTTTTCTTTTTCTTTCAAATTAGGTAAAATGTAGCTCAAATTTTTTTTTATAATTTTTTCAGATCTAAAAAATTTTCCAAGTAAATTAAAAATTTTAGAAAATAACACTCTACTTAAATTGACACCTAGAGTTTTTATGATAATCATAAATAGGTAAACAAAAACTGCTTGAAGAAAATACCCTAAATGTTTCATTATAAAAACTTCTTTATTTCTTCAAAAAATCTTTTTTCATTTTCGATAGATAGCTTTATTTTTAAGAACTTAATATTTTTTTTATCTTTATTTTTAATCCTAAAATAATCTTTCTCTGTTGTAATAATCATTAATTTTTCCTTTTTTGCCTCAAATTTTATTTTTTTTAGATCCTCATCTTTAAAATCGTAATGATCTGGAAAACTATATCTCTTTAATATCTTAATTCTATTTTTTTCTAAGATATCATAAAAGTCATCAGAATTTCCAATACCGCAAAATGCTAACACTCTTTTTCCCCTTAAATTCTTATGATTTACAGGCAAATATTTTGAGTAATATATTTTTATATAAGGGTGTATTTCCAAAAGTTTATTTTCAAATTTTTTATCTTTTTTTCCATTGATAACCGCAAAGTTACATTTTTTTACTGAATTTAAAGGCTCTCTTAAAGGCCCAGAGGGTAGAGTGAAGCCGTTTCCGATTAATTTACTTGTTTTGAAACAAATTATATTTATATCAGCGTTAATATTAGGATCTTGCATTCCATCATCAAGAATTATTAATTTCGATTTTTTTTTTATTGCCTCATTAATTGCATCTACTCTGGACTTATTTATAAAAAAATTATTTACGTAATGCTTAGTTAAATTAATTTCGTCTTGATGACTATTATAAAATTTCTTGATTACTGCAGCCTTATGTTTGTAAAGTTCATCGTAAATCTTTATCACAAGAGGTGTTTTTCCAGTGCCACCTACATATATATTTCCAACACAAATAATTGGTTGTTCAAAAAATTTTTTGTTCACAAAATTATTGAATATTTTAATTACAATCTGAGAAAATATTGAAATAGGTAAAAGCAATATAGAAACAAAATTTTTACTTTTCCAAAATAACGGTTCATTAAGTTTCATTTTATTAAAAGTTTTTTAGTTGAGTAAATAGTTTTCTTAAAAATTTGATTTCCCATTTTATTCATAAACAGTACTCTCTTTTTGTTCAATTTATTTCTTAACTTAAAATCAATTTTTATATTTCTAAATAAATCCTCAGAATTTTTTATTTGGGAAGAAATATTTTTTCCTTTTAAAATAGAATATATATCTTTAAAATTTGATATGTATTCTCCATGATAAATTCTACAACCTAGCCTAGCAGCTTCAATTGGATTTTGACCACTATCGTTTTTTAATTTTTCAATGGTAGATTTACCAATAAATACACTTTTACAATATTTAAAAAAATCATTCATTGCACCGAAAGAATTAACTATTATTACCTCAGGTTTGCCAATTATTTTTTCCCCCTTAATCCAAATTTGAGTTTTCAAATTGTGAGAATAACAAACTTTATTAATATTTTGAATGTTATCTAAATGTCTTGGTATCAATACAGTAATAACATTATTAAAATTTTTTTTTAACATTAAATGAGTATTAATTGACAGAACCTCCTCACCAGGATGAATACTAGCAGCGCACCACACGTTGTACTTTTCCAAGCTCTTTAAATGTTTTTGATTGTTTTTATCTTTTTTATCATAAGGTATAAATTTCAAATTACCAAAATCTTTAATTTTTTTTGCCTTGAAATCTCTTAAAAAGTATTTTGTTTCTTTATTTGCGACTAAAAAAAAATCAAAGACTGAAAAAATATCCACAGCAAAATTTTTGACAATTTTCCATCTTCTAAAAGATTTTTTTGTAATTCTAGCATTAAATAAAGCTATTGGTATTCTTTTGCTTCTTATATTAGATAAATAGTTTGGCCAAATTTCTGAGTCCAGAAAAATTATTCCTTTAGGTTTCCATTTTTTTAAAAAATTTTTTATGAGAAAGTTGATGTCAAGAGGCAAAAATTTATGTACGACATTTCTCGATTTAAATTCTTTTTCCACCAAACGGGCAGAGCTGAGGGTTGAGGTAGTTATAAGAAAATTTACATTTTTCTTTTTTAAAAAATAATTTATTACAGGAAAAAAAGTTCTTATTTCACCCACACTCGCGCCATGAACCCATAAAGTATTTTTTTTTTTATTTTTTTTTAAATCGGTATTATTTAAAAAAATTTTTTCACCAAATCTTTTAGGATCTTCTTTATTAAAAAATTTTCTAAAATAAATAAGAATAATTAAGAAAGGGTATAATATTAAAGTAATATAATTATATATTCTTATCATCAATTTTAATTAAGTTGTTTTTGATATAAGGATTTATATTCTTTACATTTTTTAAGCAAAGCTTCATGTGTGCCAGCATCAATTATATTTCCCTCTTTTATAACAAATATTTTTTCGGCACTTAAAATTGTCGACAACCTATGAGCTATTACTAAAGTTGTTTTATTTTTTGTTAAATTTTTGATAGCATTTTGAATGATTTCTTCGGATTCTGCGTCCAAAGATGATGTAGCTTCGTCGAGTAATATTATAGGTGATTTCTTTAAAATTGCTCTTGCAATTGATATTCGTTGTTTTTGACCACCTGATAGTTTGATACCGTTCTCTCCTATAATTGTGTTTAACTTGTTTGGTAATTTATCTATAAATTCAGAAGCCGCAGCAAATTTACAGGCGTCTGCAACTTCCTGTTCGCTCGCAGAGCTATTAGCATATTTTATGTTAGCAAGAACGGTTTGATCGAAGAGTACTATATCTTGACTTACTAACGATATGTTTCTTCTTAATGAATTTAAATTAACTTTTTTTATGTTTTGTCCGTCAATTTTTATTTCACCGTTTTGAGGGTCATAAAATCTTGGTAACAAATTTAAAATTGTACTTTTTCCAGCACCACTGTGACCAACAAATGCGACCATAGTGCCTCCTTTAATATCTAAATTAATATTTTTTATAGCTCTTTCTTTGGTATTTTTATAAGCAAAACCAATATTCTCATATTCAATATTACACTTATTTATATTTATAGGTGGTAAACTATCATCATTTTTTACCTCAATTGGCTCATCAATAACGGCAAAAATTCGTTTAGCCGAGGCAGCGCCTTGATATGCTGTCATATTAATGGTTGCTAAAGACCTAACAGGTTGATAGGCGAGCATCATTGCTGCTAAAAAAGAGAAAAATTGATTAACTTCTAACTCTCCAGAAGAAATCAGTTTTCCCGAATAGAAAATAAACCCAGCGATCATGATACCTGTTAGAATTTCCATTATTGGGGTAGCTCTAATTAAAATTTTATTAATTTTAATATTTTTATCTACCATTAAATCAATTTTCTTACCTGCATTTGACAACTCAGCGGTTTCTTTCTGATAAATTCTAATCATTCTTGAGCCTTTTATTATCTCGCTTAAAAAAGATGCAAAATTTCCTGTAACTTCCCCAGCCTCACTTGTGGCCTTACCAATTCTTTTTCCTAATGATTTTGCTAAAATTGCAGCTAGGGGCATCATAATTAAAGCGAATATTGCTAATTTCCAATTTTGATAAAACATCAAAAAAGTTAGAGCAAATAAAGTGAAACTGTCTTTCATTAAGTTTAAAACTCCAACACTTACTAAATTTTGAACCATTCCACAGTCATACATCATATTACCAACATATTTTCCAGAGTGTCTATTATCCAAAGTTTGTACATCAGAAATTAAAATATTTTTGGAAATTCTGTTTTGTAATTCTCCTGTGATTTTTCCCCCTATACCAATTATAAGTGATCTTGCGAAATATAAAGAAATCCCTTTTGATGAAAAAGCTAGTATTATTGCAATTGGTATTAATGCAGCTAAAGTTTGATCCTTATCTATAAAAACTTTTTTTACCGCTGGATCTAATAACCACGCAGTTGCTGAAGTGCTTAAAGCAACAACTATAGATAATAATAGAGCTAAAAAGATATTTTTCAAATATTTTTTCACATGCTCTTTATAAAGCCTCTTTAAAATTTTTATTAATTCCTCTTTTTTCATTGCTTAAAATGATATTGATAAAAATAAAAATAATCCTGACAAATTATTAATTTTAAAAGCGTCTAAGCAAGTCTTTGGATTATCTTTTTTAAAATAAATTATTTGAAATAATAATGATGAAATAAATAAAATAAAAAATAAACTAAAAAAGTTAATTCCAATTTTAAAACTAAATAAGTAAGTAAGTATAATTATTGAAACGAAATAACACAAAAAAACGAAAATTTTTATATTCTCTTTGAATTTAATTGCAGTTGATTTTATACCTATAATTTCGTCATCAGACATATCTTGCACCCCGTAAATAGTGTCATAGCCCAATGTCCAAAATATGGCCGCAAGATACAAAGCGACAATTTCATAGTTAATTTGATTGTCCATTGCGAACCAAGCCATTATTATACCCCAATTAAAAGTCAGCCCTAAAAATAATTGAGGCCAATATGTTATTCTTTTCATAAAAGGGTAACTAAAAGCCAGAATCATTGAAGACATACCTAGTAAAATAGTTTTATGATTAAATTGAATTAAAACTAAAAAAGCTATTGAGCAAAGAATTAAAACATATGAAGAGGCTTTTTTTATACCTATCTCGCCAGAAGCTAAAGGTCTTTTCTTTGTTCTCTCAACTTTTTGATCTAAATCTTTGTCAACAATATCATTTACAATACAACCAGCGCTTCTCATAAGAACTGATCCTAAGAAGAACAATAATAAATAAAAAAAGTAATTCGAATTCTGAACCCCATAATGAACTGCGTAATTTAATCCCCAAGCACAAGGCCAAAACAAAAGCATAAAACCAATGGGCTTGTTCAACCTTGTTAACTCTATAAATATTTTAAGATCATGCATGAAATATTACTTGTAAATATCAAACACTAACTACATAATCAATTTGATTCGATATGGATATTGATTACACAGTAGCTGCATTAATGTTTCCAGCAATACCTTTAATGATGACGATGTATAGCAACAGATTTCACACGTTGAGTGCATTAATTCGAAAACTTCATGATCAGTACACTTTTGAAAAAAAAACACCACCAGAATGGGAAAATCAATTACATGTTCTTAACAAAAGAACTAATTATTTAAAATATGTAATGGGCTTCTCTTCTTTTGGGTTTCTTTTCAATATGCTCACCGTCCTTCTTCTATATCTAAATTTAGTTTTTTACGCCAGATTAAGCTTCGCTTCTTGTTGTGTTTGTATGATAGTTTCGATTTTTTTATTTTTGCAAGAGGTCAGAATGTCAAATGAAGCCTTAAAGTATCACCTAAGCGATATGGACTCAATGAAAAAAGATTTTTAATTATTTTTTAATAAAACTTTTTTTTTATAAATAGAAACTCCCGTCACTATTTTATGTTTATATGATTCATTAAATGTTACAAGTTGCCATCCTTTCATTCTTTTCTTAATTTTTTTTAAATTTTCCTCTTTCCAATGATTATTTGTACTTTCATTTTTCCAAGTTTTTTTTTCCTCATCAGTTCTTGCACATCCATAGCAATAACCTGTTAAAGGATCTGTTTTACAAATACTAATACATGGAGAAATAATTCTTTTATTCATTACGGTATTAGAATTGCAGGGCCAAGAATTTTTCTAGACTCTAAATCTTCATGAGCTTTTTTAGCGTCCTCAAGCTTGTATTCTTTAAAGATTTTTATTTTAATTTTACCAAATTTAACTTTTTCAAAAATTTCATCTGCTCCGGCTTGTAACTCTTCTCTATTTGTAAAATAATGACCTATTGTTGGTCTTGTCAAAAATAAGCTTTTGGATTGAATATCTTTTGGAACATTGACAGGATCTAAGGGGCCAGATGCATTTCCAAAACTGATTAACATTCCTCTTGGCCTCAAACATGCCAAAGATCCTTTAAATGTTTTTTTACCAACGCCGTCAAATACAGCCGGCACACCCACATTATTTGTCAGTTTCATTACTTCCTCCTCAAATTTCATTTTTGAGTAATTTATTACATGTTTATATCCGTGCTCTTTTGCTATTTTTATTTTTTCATCCGAACCAACTGTGCCTATTACATTTGCTCCAATGCTATTAGCCCATTGTGCAAATATTTGCCCAACACCTCCAGCAGCTGCGTGAAATAAAACAGTTTCACCAGCTTTTAAATGATAAGTTTTACTTAGAAGGTAATTTGTTGTCAGGCCTTTAGTCATTAATGAAGCTGCTACTTTGTGATTAATTCCATCTGGAATTTTTACCGCAATCTTCTCAGGAATAATTCTTTGTTGTGCGTAAGCTCCAATTGGCATTGATGCATAGGCAACATTATCCCCTTTATTAAATTCTTTTACGTTTGCACCGACTTCATCAATTTTTCCTGCAGCTTCTAGACCAATACCACTAGGCATAGGTAAAGAGTAGAGACCAGATCTATGGTAAGTATCTATGTAATTTAAACCAATAGCCAAGTTAGTAATTTTTATTTCATTTGGTCCTGGCGAACCAACTTTAGTATCTGTTAGCTCCAAAACTTCTGGTCCACCGGGTTTTTTTATAATAATCGATCTAGACATTTAAAAGAAAATACTTGAACACTTAATATTTTGCAAATTTTCCTTCATTATAATCTTTTATAGCTTCAAGTATTTCAGCTTTAGTGTTCATTACAAATGGCCCACCTCTAGCGATGGGTTCTCCAATAGGCTTACCAGCTATAAATAAAAATTCAGATTTTTTGTTTGCTAAAATTTTGAGCTTAATGCCTCGTTCTAGCAAAATTAAGCTTGAGTCAGTTGTTTTCTCATGTTTTTTATTACCAATTATCAGTTCACCTTTTAGCAAGTATATAAAAGAGTTATGTTCTTTAGGAACATCATAATCAAAAACTTTTCCCTCTTCTAAAACTACATGAATATATATTGGCTCAACGTTGTGATTTTTTTCTGGACCTTCAGCTTTTTTGTACTTTCCTGCAATTACTTTTACTATTTTCTCGTTGTCTTTATGAATTCCAAGCTCATTACCCTTTATATAAAGATATTCAGGTTTATTCTTTTTTAATTTAGCGGGCATATTGATCCATAATTGAAAGCCTAATAATTTTCCTTCTTTCATAGCAGGCATTTCAGAGTGAATAATTCCTCTACCAGTTTTCATCCATTGCACATCTCCTGAAGTCATTATACCTTCGGCACCGGTACTGTCTTGGTGTTTAAATCCTCCATTAAGCATATATGTTACAGTTTCTATTCCTCTATGAGGATGTGGAGGAAATCCTGCAATATAATCATCTTTATTTTCAGATCCAAACTCGTCAAGCATCAGAAAAGGATCAATATAATCTGCCTCGGGAGTTCCTATACTTCTTTTTAATTTTACACCCGCACCATCTGAAGCATTCAGGGCTTTAATTATTTTTTTTACTTCGATCTGTGACATTTAAATATTTATATAAGAAGTTTAAACTATATCAAGTAGCTGCGATAAATTGTTAATCTCATTTTTTGGCTTATAATCAAGAATATCAAATACTGATTTGTTCCTATTTACCCAAATAGAATTATAACCGTAGTTTCCACCTCCTGAAACGTCCCAAGTGTTAGCACTCAAAAAAAATATTTCATCAGCTTTTAAATCATATTTTTTAACTGGAATTTCATAAACTTTCGAGTGAGGTTTATAAACCTTTACCTCTTCAATAGAAAAAAGGTCATCAAAAAAATTATTTAGACCATTGCTCGTAACTAGTTCTCTTAATAGAGCAGGTGTCCCATTAGAAAGAATAGCAAGTTTAAATTTTCTTTTTTTTAAATTATTCAAAACCTGTTTAACTTCTGGATACGGAGACAAAATCTTGTAAAGATTTAGTAATTCATTTCTCATACTTTTATCTATATTAAATATCTTCATTGATTTATCTAAACTATCTTCTGTGATTTCCCAGAAGTTTCTGTGTCTTTTCATTAAACTTCTAAGCCAAGTATATTCAAGTTGAGTTGTTCTCCAAAAATTTGCAAACTCTTCCCATCTGTCACCAATTTTATCTTTACATTTTTCTGCAGCAGAATTTACATCGAACAGCGTACCATAAGCATCAAATACAACAGATTTTATTTTCATATTTTATTTTATATTGTGAGAACCATCACACAAAGGTTGATCATTCGTTTGTTTACATGTGCAGAAAAAAACTTTTTTTGACTGATCAGCCAAAAATTTAAATGGTGCAAAATCAGTTCCTTTATGCGAACCATCACAAAAAGGTTGTTTTGAACTTAAGCCACATGTGCACCAAAAATAAGATTTTCCTTCTATCAAATCAATACCCACTGGAGACTCTCCAGCTCTCTTACCTTTTTTCATTATTGATCCTTTATATATTTAAAATTTATTTATATTATATAACAAATGAATATTAGATTATATCATCTTGACAGTATACAGGAAAATACAACAAGTTTATTAAGTAAGGAACATACCCATTATGTTGTAAACGTTATGCGTCTAAAAAAAGGGTCATACTTAAATTTTTTTAATAAAAATGGAGAATGGAAAAGTAAAATAATTTTTTTAGATAAAGATAGAGTTGAGGTAAAATTTTTAGAAAAAATAAAGTTTCCAAATAATTTATCAAACGTTGAGCTGGCAATTTGCTTAGTAAAAAAAAATCCAATGGAAAATATTTTGCAAAAGGTTACTGAACTCGGTGTAAGGAAAATTATACCGTTGGTATCGGAAAGAACTGAGGTTAAAGAATTAAATCAAGAGCGAGCTAAGAAAATAGTTGTTGAGGCTACTGAGCAATCCAACCAACTTTCGCCTCCTGAAATCTCTGAAGTTGTTAAACTAAAAGATTTTTTAGAAAGTTTAGACAATTCAACTAAACTATTATTTGCCGACTTGAATTCAAAAGATAAGTTGAAAATTTCAGATTTTAAAGATAATAAAAACTTAACAATCCTCATTGGCCCAGAGGGTGACTTTTCTCCTTCAGAACGAGAATTTATTTTATCGTTTGCTATGGTAATACCTTTTACCATGTCAAAAAATATACTTAGGTCAGATACGGCTGCAATAAGTGCCATTTCTCAGGTAAATTTAATCAATAATAAACCTTAATTGTCGCATTTATTGAATTTGTCAAAGTATTAAAAAGTTGTATAAAAAATAAAATGCTAAGATTTGTACTTTACATAACTCTATTACTTGCCCCTTTTAGCCTTTACGCAGAGCAACCAAAAGATTGGCAACTTGGTTTTCAAAAGGCTGCTTCAGGACACATGGAAGATTTAGTTTGGTTTCATGATTTTATGTTACTCCCAATAATAACAGGGATAACAGTATTTGTTTTGTTTTTAGTTATTTATGCTTGTATTAGGTATAGAGCTAGTAGAAACCCAATTGCATCGACGACAAGTCATAACACTTTAATAGAAGTTATCTGGACATTAGTTCCGTGTTTAATTTTAATATTGATGGCAGTTCCATCTTTTAAACTTTTATATTCTCAGGATAAAATTCCTCCAGCGGATGTAACGATAAAAGCAATCGGTTATCAGTGGTATTGGGGTTACGAGTATCCAGATGAAAATATTGTGTTCGACTCTTACATGATAGAGGATAGCGAATTACAACCTGGTCAACCTAGATTACTATCAGTTGATAATGAAATTGTTGTTCCTGTAGATAAAGTAATAAAAGTTTTAATAACAGCTAACGATGTGCTTCATGCTTGGGCACTACCATCGTTTGGTGTTAAAAGAGATGCGGTGCCTGGTAGAATTAATGAAACATGGTTCAAAGCTGATAGAACTGGAACATTTTATGGGCAGTGTTCAGAACTATGCGGTATAAAACATGCTTTTATGCCAATTACTGTTAAAGTCGTGACACAAGAAGATTATAAAAAATGGTTAGACGATGCTAAAGAAAAATTTGCTAAGCAAGAAAACAAATTGAATCTTAGCCTGGCCAAAATAACTTTAGAGGATAAAATAAAATAATGTCTACTATTACAGCAGATAATCATCATACTCCTTATGGTTGGAAAAGGTGGGCTTATTCAACTAATCATAAAGATATAGGTACAATGTATCTCATATTTGCGATTATTGCAGGAATTATAGGTTCAGCTTTCTCAGTTTTAATGAGAATTGAGTTAATGCATCCTGGTGATGGAATTTTAGGTGGAAACCATCATTTATATAATGTTCTAGTTACAGGTCATGGTTTAATAATGATTTTCTTTATGGTCATGCCGGCGATGATAGGTGGTTTTGGAAACTGGTTTGTCCCGATAATGATAGGTGCTCCAGACATGGCTTTCCCTAGAATGAATAATATATCGTTTTGGTTACTGCCGGTTTCTCTTATATTGCTCCTTGCTTCTATTTTTGTTGATGGACCACCAGGCCAACAAGGAGTAGGAGGCGGTTGGACAATTTATCCTCCACTCTCCTCAAAAACTGGTCAGCCAGGACCAGCAATGGATTTAGCAATATTGAGCTTACATATTGCCGGAGCTTCATCTATTTTAGGCGCAATCAATTTTATAACTACGATATTAAATATGAGAACACCGGGCATGACATTACACAAAATGCCTTTATTTGCATGGTCTATTTTGGTTACTGCGTTTCTACTTCTTTTGTCTTTGCCAGTTTTAGCTGGAGCTATTACAATGTTATTGACAGATAGAAATTTCGGCACAGCTTTTTTTGAAGCTCAAACAGGCGGAGATCCAGTTTTGTTTCAACACTTGTTCTGGTTTTTTGGCCATCCTGAAGTTTACATTTTGATTTTACCTGGTTTTGGGATGATAAGTCACATAGTTTCAACATTTTCTAAAAAACCTGTTTTTGGTTATTTAGGAATGGCTTACGCAATGGTTGCTATTGGTGTAGTAGGTTTTGTAGTGTGGGCGCACCATATGTACACAGTTGGTTTGGATACCGACACCAAAGCTTATTTCTTAGCAGCAACAATGATTATAGCTGTTCCAACAGGAATTAAAGTGTTTTCTTGGGTGGCAACAATGTGGGGAGGATCAATAAGTTTTAAAACTCCAATGTTATGGGCAATCGGCTTTATAGTTCTATTTACTCTTGGTGGTGTTACTGGAGTTGTTTTAGCTAACGCTGGAGTAGATACAGCCTTACACGACACATATTATGTAGTTGCTCATTTTCACTATGTCCTTTCTCTAGGAGCAGTTTTTGCGATATTTGCAGGTTTTTATTACTGGTTCAGCAAAATGTCAGGTTACCAGTACTCTGAGTTTTTAGGCAAATTACATTTTTGGCTTACATTCATAGGAGTAAACTTAATATTCTTTCCTCAACATTTCTTAGGTCTAGCGGGGATGCCAAGAAGATATGCTGATTATCCCGATGCTTTTGCTGGATGGAACTATGTTTCATCAATAGGATCATATATTTCAATATTAGGATTAGCAGTCTTTCTGCTTAATCTTCTTTATTCTTTTATAAAAAAAAGAACAGCAGAAAAAAACCCATGGGGAGAAGGGGCTACCACTTTAGAATGGACTGTTTCATCGCCGCCGCCTTTTCATACTTTCGAGGAACTACCAAAGGTAAAATAAATTGATACAAGCAAGCGCAAAAGCAAAATATAGTAAAACATCAACTTTTTATTTCGACTCATTTTTTAACTTAATGAAACCAAGGGTGATGTCTTTAGTTTTGTTTACATGTGCGGTAGGCTTAATTATTGCTCCAAATGAAATAAGTTTCTTAAACTCGGCTATTTCTCTATTCGCAGTAGCTCTTGGAGCAGGCGCAGCAGGGACATTAAACATGTGGTATGAGTCTGATCTCGACGCTCTTATGACAAGAACATGCTTAAGACCAATCCCAACAGGAAAAGTTACCAAGAATCAAGCCTTATTATTTGGAATTTTATTATCTTTTTTTTCAGTTTCTTTATTATTTTATTCATCTAATTTTTTGTCAGCTCTTTTACTTTTATTTACGATATGTTTTTATTTCTTCGTGTATACGGTCTGGCTTAAAAGACGAACTGTACAAAATATTGTTATCGGAGGGGCAGCCGGTGCACTTCCACCAGTCATAGGTTGGACTGTTGTTACTGGGTCCTTGTCTTTAGAACCATTAATTTTATTTTTAATAATATTTCTATGGACACCATCACATTTTTGGGCTCTTAGTCTTTATAAATCTAAAGATTATAAAAAGGCTAAAATACCAATGTTGCCAGTCATCTATGGTCAAGAGAAAACTAAAAAGAATATTTTCTTGTACTCGATATTGATGTTGCCTGTTGTATCTGCTCCATATTACTTAAATTTTGCATCAAACGTTTATTTTTTTCCTTCGTTAATACTAACAATATATTACACTTACTTGTGCGCTTCTTTAGTAAAAACAAAAAAAAATAAAATTTCAAATTTTATAGCGAAAAAAATATTTGTTTTTTCAATTTTTTATTTATTTTCAATTTTTTTATTAATTTTAATAGATAATTTGTTCAATTTAATTTATGGATAAAAAAAAAAAGAATATAATAACAGCTATTTTACTTGTAGCTTTCATGTTAATTTTGTTTTTACTTACGTTTTATAATATTGGTATTTACAATAGAGAAATTTGATGATGAATAAAAAAACACTTACTCCATTAGCATTAGTTTCAATTTTTCTTTTGATGCTAGGACTATCTTTTGCAGCAGTGCCACTATATGATTTATTCTGCCGCGTAACTGGCTTTGGTGGCACTACTCAAAATGCTACAATTAAAGAAATACCTAAAATAATAGTGGATCAAAATTATAAGATAAGATTTGATACAAACTCTAATGGATCTTTAGCATGGAAATTTTATCCTGAAAAAAATACTTTAAATTTGAAACCTGGCGAAGTTCATACAATAAAATTCTTTGTTGAAAATGAGACTCAAAATTTAAGTTCTGGTTCAGCGTCTTTTAACGTATCACCATCACCTTTTGGTGTTTATTTAAATAAAATTGGCTGTTTTTGTTTTGAAAAACAAACGCTAGAACCAGGACAAAAAAAACATTTTGTTTTAACTTTTTTTTTAGATCCTGAAGTAGTAGATGACAACAAAACCAAAAATTTATCAGATGTAACTCTTTCATTTACTTTCTTTTCATCTGATTATTATAAAAAGGATACAATTTAATGTCGTCTGGAGAAAAAAAACACGATTATCATTTAGTTGACCCGAGCCCTTGGCCAATATTTTCATCTTTCGCTAGCTTGATATTAGCCATTGGTGCAGTTTATTATTTTCATACAAAAGCATTGTGGTTATTGTTAATAGGAACTGCCCTATTAATTTATGGAGCGTTTATGTGGTTCAGAGATGTTGTTGACGAAGCTGAAAAACAAGGTCACCACACATTGGTCGTGCAAATCACACATAGATATGGAATGACATTATTCATTGCATCAGAAGTTATGTTTTTTGTTGCTTGGTTTTGGGCTTTTTTTAATGCGAGTCTTTTTCCAACTGAGGCTATCGGAAAAATTTGGCCGCCAGCAGATATAAAAACTTTTGATCCGTGGGATATTCCATTAATAAATACTTTGATCTTATTACTTTCAGGAACAACTGTTACTTGGGCTCACCATGCTATGTTAGAAAATGACAGGAAGAGTTTAATTAATGGTTTAATAGCTACAGTTTTTTTGGGATTTGTTTTTTCTTGCTTCCAAGCTTATGAGTATCATCACGCAACATTTACAATCGATGGCAATATTTATGGTTCAACTTTTTATATGGCAACAGGATTTCATGGTTTTCATGTCATAATAGGCACAATTTTTTTAGCAGTCTGCTTGTACAGATCTATGAGAGGACATTTTAAACCCGATCATCACTTTGGATTTGAGGCTGCCGCATGGTACTGGCATTTCGTTGACGTTGTGTGGTTATTTCTGTTCGCAGCCATTTACATTTGGGGAAGTTAAAATTAATTGAAAAATATTTCCTTTAGTATTTTTGTATTTTTTTCTATAATTTTATTTTGTTCTCTTGGAACATGGCAAGTTTATAGATTACAATGGAAACTTAACTTAATAAATGAGATTAAAATAGGTTTAGACTCACAACCAATTTCTTTTTCTAAAAATAAAATAAAAAATTACCAAAGGGTTTTTTTAGAAGGTGATCTGGATTTTAACAAGCAAATTTTCTTATACAGTTTAAATAAAAACGGCGCTCCTGGTTATGACATAATTACTCCTTTAAAGACAGTAGACGGACTATTTATTTTAGTAAATAGAGGATGGATCGAAAAAGACCAAAAAAATGATTTAAAAAAAATAAACATTATAGAAACTAACAAATACGAGGGTATAATTAAAAAAATTACTAGATCAAATCCATTTAAACCAAAAAACGATATTAAGAATAATGAATGGTATACATTAAACTTGAACGATTTAAAAATTTATACTGGAAATGAATTTAGTAATTATGTTTTACATATTGAAAAAATAAGCAATACATATTTACAATTAAAACAAATAGATCCTGATTTGCCAAATAATCACCTTAAATACGCAATAACATGGTACTCTGTCGCTATGTCAATTTTAATATATTTTTTGTATTTTAGAAGAAAAAGATGAATTATTTAAGCACCAGAGATAAATCTCTAAAATTCAGTTTTAAAGACATTTTCTTAAGAGGTCTCGCACCTGGAGGGGGATTATTCTTACCTAGTGAAATAAAAAAATATACTAGAGAGGAACTAATAAATTTAAGTAAATTAAATTACTGTGAGCTAGCATCAGAAATAATTTTTAATTTTTGTTCAAACGAAATTAAAGAAGATGAATTAAGTTCTCTTATAGAAAAATCATACAAAAACTTCGAAGAAAATGAAGTTGTAAAATTAAAAAAAGTTGGAAATATAAATCTCCTTGAACTTTATCATGGCCCAACTTTAGCTTTTAAAGATATTGCAATGCAAGTCATTGGAAATATGTATGACCATTTACAAGTCGCTAAAAATAAAACTGTGAATATTGTTGTGGCTACTTCTGGAGACACAGGATCAGCAGCTATAGCTGCATTAAGTAATAGAAAAAATATAAATCTTTTTGTGCTACATCCACATAATAAGATTTCTAATATTCAAAGAAAAATAATGACAACAATTGGTGGAACAAATATTTATAATATAGCTTTAGAGGGATCATTTGATGATTGTCAAAAAATTGTAAAAGAGCTTTTTAATGAGGAAAGTTTTAGAACAAAAATAAATATGTCAGGTGTAAACTCTATAAACTGGGCAAGAGTCGTTTGTCAGATTGTTTATTATTTTTATTCTTTCTTTAAATTAAAAAAAGAGAATATTAGCTTCTCAGTGCCAACTGGAAATTTTGGTGATATCTTTGCTGGTTATATAGCAAAAAAAATGGGTTTACCAATTAATAAACTTATAGTCGCAACTAATAAAAATGATATTTTACAAAGAGTAATTAATACTGGCGAATATAAACCTGATAAAGTGAAACCAACCATCACGCCTAGCATGGATATTCAAGTTGCCAGCAATTTTGAGAGGCTTCTGTATTACATATTAGATGAAAATGATAGTAAGGTAGGGTCATTAATGAGTGATCTGTCATCAAAAAGTTTATTTAATTTAGAAAAAAAAGAAATCGATAAAATAAAAAAAGATTTTGAAGCAGTAAAAGTTTCAGATGAAGAGACAGTATCTATAATTGATGAAATATATAAAGAGCATAAATTTATAATTGATCCTCATACTGCTACTGGCCTAGGCGCAGCAAAAAGCTTTAAAAATTTAGGAGATATAGTTGTTCTTGGTACAGCTCATCCCTATAAATTCAATGATACTATAAAAAAAGCTATAGGGAAAAACTTAGACTCACCAAAACATTTAAAATTGAACATGGATAAAAAGGAAACATTTGATATTATTAAAAATTCAAATGCTGAAGTAAAAAATTATATTTTAGAAAAAATACAATGAAAATAAAAAAAGGAGATAAACTCCCAGGCTCAGAATTATTTTATCTTGATCAAAATAATGATGTAAAAAAGATTGATATTTTGGATCTTTGTAAAGGCAAGACTATTATTTTAGGTATGCCGGGAGCTTTTACAAAAACTTGCTCAGCTCTTCATCTTCCTGGTTATATAAAAAATTACGAACTAGCTAATAAAAAAGGTATTTCCAAAATTATATGTATTGCTGTGAATGACCCTAATGTAATGAAAGCTTGGGGCGAAAATCAAAATGCTGGAAGTAAAATCTTCATGGCCGGTGATCCCTTTCTAAAATTTACAAAAGCCATTGGAGCAGAAGTAGACAAATCCGAAAAAGGATTAGGAATTAGATCAAATAGATACACTATGCTTGTGGAGAATGGTGAAGTTAAAAAAGTAGAGGAAGAAAAAGAAACAGCTTCTTGTGAATTATCTGCCGCTGAAAACTTTTTAAAATCTATTTAGTTTTTGAGACTGCTAACTCATCAGCAAGATTATTATATTTATTTCCAGCGTGTGCTTTAACCCATCTCCAAGTAACCTTATGTTTTTGACAAAAATTATCCAATTTAATCCAGAGATCTTTATTTTTAACTGGTTTCTTGTTTGAACTTTTCCAATTATTTAGTTTCCAATTTTGAATCCAATCAGTAATCCCATCTTTTACGTATTTTGAGTCTGTAAAAATTGTAATCTCTGATTTCTTTTTAATTTTTTTTAATGCCATTATTGGTGCCATTAATTCCATCCTATTGTTAGTTGTATTACTTTCACCCCCAGAAATACTTGATTGATTAAAATCATTATCTAATATGATGGCTGCCCAGCCTCCTTTACCAGGATTTCCAGAGCAAGCACCATCAGTATAAATTTTTAATTTCATTAAAAGAAATAATCCTCATGATTTTTTGCATTTTTGTGAAATTCTAATCTTTTTAAATATTCTATCGGATCTTTTACTTTAACAATAGCTCCTTCAACAGTATTTAAGGCATCAAAAACTCGAGTTAGTAAAAATCTCAATGCAGCCCCCTGAGAGAGAACTTTTATGTTTTGTTTTTCTATGTTCGATAATTTTCTTACTGAGGAGTAACCTTCTATAAAATTTTTAGCTTTTGTTACATTGAAACTTAAATTTTCCTTTATGCCATCAAAACATAACGCATTGAAACAAATAGCTATTTCAAAAGCAAAGAAGTCTTCGCAAGAAAAATAAAAATCTATTATCCCACTAAATTTATCTTTATTAAAAAAAATATTATCATTAAACAAATCAGCGTGAATAATTCCTTTTGGTAAATCTTTTGGCCAATTCTTTTCGACACTAATAAGGTTTTCTTCTATCAATTTTGGTAGATCTTCATTCAATTTAGAGCATTGATCTTTTACTGAGTTAAATAAATTTCTCCATGAATTTACAGATAAATTATTTTGCCTTTTTATTTTGAAATTTTTTGTTATTTCATGCATTTTGGCTATTTCTACACCTATAGCTTTACAATTGTCAGGAGATAAATTTGGTTTAGCCTTACCTTCTAAAAAAGAAACTATCATTAATTTTTTACCATCAAAATTTGTAATTGTAGAGTTATCATTGTTTAAAATTGGAGCAGGGCATTTAAAACTAGCTTTATTTAAAAAAGACATCAAATCAGAAAAAAAAGGCAGATCTTTTGATTGTACTCTTTTTTCATAAATTGTTAGAATAAATTTTTTTTTGTTTGCTGAAAAAAAATAATTCGTATTTTCTATTCCTTCTTCAATTCCTTTAAAAGTATCGAGTTTTCCTAAATTATAATTAGATAAAATCTCCTCAATTTTGCTTTGGTTCAACTTTGTATAGACAGCCATTAGTTTAATTCTTTCGGCAATTTAAAAATAACTTTTTCTTCTGCAACTATTACTTCTTCAATAGAGACTTTTCTATACTTTCTTACACTTTCCAACAAAGATTGAACAAGCTTTTCTGGTGCAGATGCTCCAGATGATATTCCTATAGTTTTTGAATTTTCTATCTCATAAAAGGGAATTTCTTTTTCTGAGTGCATTAAATGAGAATTATTACAACCAGCTTTTTTTGCAACCTCAACTAATCTTACAGAATTAGATGAGTTACGACTACCAACTACAAAAAACATATCACACTTGGGAGCTATCTTTTTGACAGCCGATTGCCTGTTCGTAGTTGCATAACATATATCTTCTTTTATAGGACCTTTGATTTTTGGAAACTTATTTTTAAGAGCTTCAATAATTTCAGCTGTATCATCTACTGACAGAGTTGTTTGAGTTATATATGCCAAAGGGTTTTTGAAATCTTCTTTTTTAATTAAATCAACATCATTTTTTGTCTCGATAAGTTTAATCGAGCCTTTTGGAAGTTGACCCATTGTACCAATAACTTCTGGATGATTTTTGTGTCCAATTAACAATATATCGAACCCATTTTTATTTAATTGTTCTGACTCTCTATGAACTTTTGAAACTAATGGACATGTAGCATCTACAAAGGATAAATTTTTTAATTTAGCTTCTTCTGGAACAGATTTAGGAACCCCATGAGCAGAAAAAATTACAGGTCTGCTTGAGTCATCTACATCAGATAATTCATTAACGAAAATCGCCCCTTTTTCTTTTAATTCTTCGACAACTTGCTTGTTATGTACTATTTCATGACGAACATAAACTGGAGCCCCAAATTTGTGGATTGATTTTTCAACTATTTCAATCGCTCTTTTTACCCCAGCACAGAAACCTCTTGGTGACGCTAAATAAATTTTAAGCTCTTTTTTCATTTTTTTCTAAAAGATATTCTAACAATATATGCGGAAAAGTAAGTGACGCCAATCCAATAAAAATTACTTTGTAAATAGCCTCATCAAGTCTATAAAAATTATCTAGTGTATAAATGGCGATTATAAACATAGTAGCCGTAATCACAGTCAAAGGTATTGCTTTTTTAATAAATTTTTTTAGTCCAACTTTGAAGGTCTTATCCAACTCAAAAATAAGAGAAATCGAGTGTCTTATTGAATGGAGAAAACAAAAGTAAATTGTAAAAGCTAGAACTGGGGTTAAAAAATAGTTTAGAATAATTATAGAGAAAAAATCAATAATCATCAGAGATTTAAAATTTATATTTCTTTTACTTGAAAGCAAAATTGAAGATAAAAAACTTAAAATCAAAAAAATAATTAAAGAATAGTCCCTAAATAATGAGGTTTCAAAAACACTAAAATTTAAAATTTGAAATATCTCAATTGTTTCCTGTCTATTAAAATATAGTGGTGCAATGATTACTGACGAGCCTTTTAAAAAATAAAGTATTTCTGGAAAAAAAAAATTTAATTTAATTTTCTCAATGGTATCTTCTCTACCAAAATGGTAAGCGCCAACAGTTAAAAAAATTAATAAAATTGTATTAGGAAGTAGCGTCCAAGACAAAATAATAAACAAGGATATTAATAAATAAAAAGTATAAAATAAAAATATTGATTTGTATCCTAACAATTTCATAAGTTTTGCTCCTTTAATATTATCAAGCGAACCATGAGAAATACCTAAGAAAAGAATTAAAAATAAGCACAAAATTATTGGCTCATTATTAATTAAAAAATAAAAAGGACTTGATAAAATACATAAATTAAAAAAAATTAAAGAATGCTTAAAATTAATATTTATCATTATTAATTAGCTCCTTTATAAACAACCATTTTGGCATTTTTAAAATTATATTTATATCTTCGAAAATATTACTTTTATTAGATAAGAATTTTATAACTGAGTCTGTAGATCCTTTAAACATATTATAAAAAATTTCTGGCATTTTTCTTGGATTATTTTTTAAAACTTTCAAAAATAATTTATCTAGAATTTCATATTTTTTTCCAAGTTTAAAATCTTGTATTTTTTCCATGTTATTTAAATTTTTTCTAATATACTTGCTATGATTTTGGATATTTAAAAAGGTATAACCTGTGCTAAGTCTAGTCATCCCCCCTGCGGAACCTATGTTTATTTTTTTTTTATCTTGATCTATAAAATTTCTTGATAAAGGTATAGCTCCCCTTTCTGTAAATTTTATTTGATAATTATTTATTCGTAAATTTCTCTTAATATAATTCTCAAGTTGAAAATCATAATTCATTAAACTCTTATCTTCCAAATTAGATATCCAGGTAGTTTCAATTAAAGCTCTATTTTTTGAAAATGGTAAAGTATAAAAAAAATGTACCTCATCCCTTTGCTCACAATCAAAGTCCATTAAATTAATAATTGAGTCATCAAATATATCTTTTTGTGTTTCAATCTCAAAGCCCTGAAAATGTTGCCATAACTCAGATTTATCAGGTTCATTCTCGATAACGCTATTAAAAACAATTGATTTAGATATATCTAACTCGGTTAAATTTTTAAAAAAACTTATGTTAGAGTTTGACGAAAGTTTTGAGTTAATTTTGCTATAAAACTTTCCACTATTTATACTTTGGTAAGGAAATTTTTGAGATTTTAACTCGTTTGAATTCTTAGATGTATTTATTGTAAAAGTGTTCCAACTTTTTATTACACAATCATCAAAATTATGATCATTTACTTTCCAAAATGACCAAGTTTTATCTCTTTTATATTCTTGTCTTGGTTCAATTATAGCCAAGGATTTATTGTCCAGCATTTTATTAATTTCAAGTTCATAAGCTAAAGATAAACCCGAGCATCCTCCTCCAATAATTACGTAGTCAAATTCTCTCATTTATATTTAACTCCTGTGTTAGCAAGTTATGACTTTCGTGACGTTCATATTTAAAATTTCTTACAAATAAAAGTCTAAAAAAATCAAAAATAGAAAAAAAAGTCTCATTAATTTTGCTGATAAGTGGCACATAGATCTTACCAGCTTCGTTATAATTCTCTAAATTTCCTTTTTCTAAAATATGATCACCAATTTTTTTATAAACTCTTCGCGCAACAATGACTGAAAATCTTGATCTTATAGGTATTTTGCTTATTGAATTAAAGGATTTTTGATAAAAAACCTCTGACTCTTCAATTATTTTTTTTATTGATGAAAAATTAAATTCTATATAATGACGTTTATTCTTTTTATCTTCAACCACATCTCTGGCAATATTTGTTAGTTGCATAGCAACTCCTAAATCTATCGCACCTCTCAAAGCTTCTTTATCCTCAACTTTAAAAATTTTAGACATCATGAGCCCGACTGTGCCGGCAACTCTATAAGAATATACAAGTAAATCTTTCTTAGAATTGATAATTACGTTCTGGTTTAAATCCATTTCGACACCGTCAAAAAGATCTAAAACAATTTTTTCTGAAATATTCTCGCTTTTTATAATTGACTTCATTTCATTTATTATAGAGTTTTTAGAATTTTTACTTAAAAATTCTTTTTTAAATTTTGCAAAATTTTCTTTTTTATTTTTTAAATCACTCACATTATCAGCAATATCATCTAGCGTTCTGCAAAAATTGTATAAGGAAATTGATTTTTTAACAGTATCTTTTGATAAAAAAAAACTTGCCCAATAAAAAGATTTTGCATGTTTTTTTAGTAAATTATTCATTATAATAAATTATCCAAAACTTTCGCAGAGGATAGTACTCCAGGTATTCCTGCACCAGGATGAGTTCCAGCGCCAACAAAATATAGATTTTTAAATATTTCTGATTGATTATGAAATCTAAAATAAGCAGATTGTGAAAATTTTGGTTGTATTGAAAATCCAGAACCATGTAAAGTTGCTAAATCGTTTTCAAAATAATCAGGGGTTAAATAAAAATCATTAGTCACATTTTCTTTTATTCCTGGCAATACTGACTTATCCATTTTGTCTAAAACTAACTTCTTAAATTCCTCTCCTTTATTAGCCCAATTAATTTTGGAGAGATTGTTTGGCACCGGTACTAGAACATAAAATGCATCATGATCCTTGGGAGCCATATTCGGATCTGTTGCTGAGGGCCTATGTAAATAATAGCTTATATCATTAGATAATATTTTTTCTTCAAAAATTTTTTTTAAATGTTTTTCGTACGCGTCTCCAAAAAAAATTGTATGGTGAGCAACTTCTGTATATTTTTTTTTCGATCCAAAATAATAAACAAATAAGCCCATCGAATAATCCATTCTGTTAATTTTTTGCTTGAACAAAAAATTATATTTCGTTTCTGATTTTATTAAATTTTTGTAAACATTTGGTGGATCTGAATTGCAGATAATATAATCGCAGCTCAGTATCTTTGAATTATTTATTTTTACACCTTTAACCTCATCTTTGTTTGATATTATCTCAGTTACTTCCGCACCTTTAATAATTTTTATATTTTCTTCGTACATTAATTTTTCCAAAGCATTTACAACACTTCCAGTGCCACCCATTGAATAATGAATTCCCCACTTTTTTTCTAAAAATAAAATAAGAGTGTATATTGATGTTGTGGTAAAAGGATTTCCTCCAACTAAAAGAGGGTGCATGCTAAACACTCTCCTCAATTTTTCATCTGAAATATATTTAGATACTAAATTATAAACAGATTGATAGCTTTTTAGATTTAATAGAGCAGGAATTTGTTTAATCATGAAAAAAAGATTATTAAATGGTTTGTCTGACAAATCAGTGAAACCTTTGTTAAAAATTTTCTCAGTAAATTTTACTAAATTGTTATAACCTTCAAAATCTTTATCTGAAAATTTTTGTATTTCTTTTTCCATTGATTTTTCATCTCCAGAATAATCAAATGTTTTTCCATCACTAAATACAAATCGATACCATAAGTCCAATGGAACAATTTCAACATAATCAGAAATTTTTTTATTAAATAAAGAAAATAATTCCTCAAGAAGGTAAGGAGCAGTAATAACGGTGGGTCCACCATCGTATGTAAATTTTCCTTTTTTAAATACTCTCGCTCTTCCCCCTAAATCAGGGTGTTTTTCAACTAAAGTTACGTTATAACCTTTTGCTTTTAGCCTTAAAGACGCTGAAAGTCCTCCAAAACCAGATCCAATAACTATAATTTTTTTTGCCATTTTATTTATGGCCTATTCTAACTAGATTTTTTACTTAGTGCTAATTTTGTTTCTTCAATACTTTTGAGAAAAACCTTGTCCAATTTACTTTTATCCATTGAGTTTTTAAGTAGTTTCTCCACAGAATTTATTGCTATTGAGACCGAAGCATTCTTAACATCTTTAATTGCTTGTTGTTTCATTTGATTTATTCTGAGTTCAGCATTCTTTTTCCTTAACTCCATTAATTGATGAAACTCTTTGTTAGTCTTTAAAATCTCCTTTTCAACATTATCATTTGCTTCATCAATCATTTTTTTTATCTCTTTTTTTGAATTTATCAATTTATCTTCTTGTTCTCCTAAAATATTTCTGGCTTCAGAATTTAATTTTTCTGCTTCTTCTATTTGTTTTTTTATTTCAAGAATATTATCATCTAGTGAGATTTTAATTTTAGATGGAATTTTAAAGTAAATCAAAATACCTATAAAAATAAAAAATGAAACGGCTACCCAAAAAGTCGCATCTATCATGACAAATATTCTTTCAATTTATTTTTAGAAATTTCCGAAACTGTAGCTTTAATACTACTCTCGTTTAATTTATCTCCTGAAATATCTTCAATAATTTTTGACGATAAGTCTTCAGCTATTTTATTAATTGTTAAAATAGAGTTTGTTTTTAAGTATTTTATCTCTTTATTAGCATTGTTAATTTCATCTTGAATTTTTTTTTCTATGTCCTCTTTTTTTGACTCTATATCTTGATTAAGTTTTTTTTTCGCCTCGCTAATTATCTTTTGCACACTTTTTTTCCCATCTTCTAAGGCATTGATATACTCTTGTTTTTTTTGACTGGCATTATCTTTTAAAAGTTTTGCCTCTTCTAAATTATCTTTGATTTTTTTTTCTCTATTGCTCAAATTATTTTTTATTTTTGGTAAAAAAATATTATTGATACAAAAATATAGTAATGAAAAAACTAAAACTAACCAAAAAGCTTGAGATAACCAATAAGTCTTATCAAGCTGAGGCATTCCAGCCTCAGCTGCAATCAAGTTTATTTTTGCTATTAAAAATACTAAAATAAAAACTAAAATTCTCATTTCGAAATATTTAAAAAGCAAATAATATTATCAAAGCAATAACTAGCCCAAATAAACCAGTGGCTTCTGCTAAAGCAAAACCTAATAGCAAATTTGGAAATTGTTTTTGAGCCGCTGAGGGATTTCTCATAGCGCCTGAAAGGTAGTTACCGAATATTATTCCGATACCTACACCTGCTCCAGCTAAAGCTATGGCCGCAAGGCCTGCCCCAATCATTTTCGCTGCTTCTAACTCCATTTGTCCTCCTTTATTGTTAATGATGTAAATTTAATGCGTCATTCAAATATATGCATGTCAGTATTGCAAACACATAAGCTTGAAGAAACGCTACTAAAATTTCGAGTCCAGTTAAAGCTACTGAAAAGGTTAGCGGTAACCAACCCCCAACAATACCAAGACTCAAAACAAAACTCCCAAAAACTTTTAACATTGTATGACCTGCCATCATGTTTGCGAAAAGTCTAACAGAAAGACTTATAGGTCTACTTAAATAAGAAATAATCTCTATGACTGTAATTAATGGTAGCAAAACCATCGGAACTCCACTAGGGACAAATATTGATAAATATTTTGCTCCATGTTTAAAAAATCCAATAACGGTTACTGCAATAAAAATAAACAACGCCATTATCATAGTAACTATTATATGACTAGTTACCGTAAATGAATAAGGCAACATACCAATCATATTGCACATTAAAACGAATGTAAAAAGTGAAAATATAAATGGGAAATAGGGCTTTGCTTTAGATCCAGCTGTATCACTTATCATTTTGGCAATAAAATTGTAGAGCATTTCTGAAATTAATTGAATTTTATCTGGAATAATTTTCTTATTTGAAGTTGAAAAATGCAGAAAACCCAATATTATTAATGTGCTCAATACCATAAATAAACTTGAATTAGTAAAAGATAGATCAAACCCCCCAAATTTTAACTCTGGACCTATTTTATAAACCTCAAACTGTGTCATTGGATTTGATGCCATAATTTGTTTTTTACTTTTGTTGTTGCATTTTTTTTGCAGCTCTAATTACATTTGAAACTCCAGCAATTGACCCCAAAAAAAAAAATATAATAATTAACCAAGGTTTAGTATCAAACCAACTGTCCAAAATAAACCCAATTATTGTCCCAACTACTACTGCTGATACTAATTCCGTGCCCAGTCTAAATGCACTACCTAAAAAAACAGCTTTTTTTGGACTTTTAGTATCCACCCTGTCAGCTATTTTTTCTTTTGCAATTTTTAGGCGAGTTTTAAAATCTTTTTCATCCATTTAAAAATTAAGCTACAAGCTCCTCAGCTTTTTGTAAATCGACCGCAACAAGTTGGCTTATGCCTTTTTCAGGCATCGTAACGCCGTACAATCTGTGCATACGTGACATTGTTAATGCGTGGTGCGTAATTATCATAAATCTCGTTTTTGTTATTTTTGTAAGTTCATCTAATAGTGCGCAAAATCTTGTAACGTTTGCATCATCTAAAGGCGCGTCTACTTCATCAAGCACGCAGATTGGAGAAGGGTTAACTAAAAAAACAGCAAATATTAATGACAAAGCAGTTAATGCCTGCTCACCTCCTGAGAGCAATGTAATAGATTGTAATCGTTTGCCAGGAGGAGAAACGAACATTTCTAATCCAGCCTCTAATGGGTCATCGGAGTCAACTAATTCCAGTTTTGCACTTCCACCATTAAATAGTTTTGTATAAACTTCATTGAATTTCCTGTTAACTTTCTCAAAAGCGTCAAGTAACTTTTCTCTTCCTCTTTGATTAAGTTCGTCAATACTTGTTTTTAGTTTAATTATAGCAGAATATAAATCTGCTCTGTCATCCTCCATTTTCTTAATTTCATCCTCAAATCTTTTTGTTTCTTCATCAGCTCTTAAATTTACAGAGCCTAAAGCTTCTCTTCTTTTTTTAATTTTTTCAATTTTTTCCATTTGTTCTTCTATTGAAGGAAAATGGCTTTCACTGAGTTCTCCTAAATCAGAAAAACTTCTTATTGAATTTTCATCCTCGATGTTTAATTCCTTTTTTATAGAATAAAGTAGATCTTTTTTTCTATCATTTATACCTTCTATGGTTGCCTCATTTCTTGCCTTATTTTCTCTTAAAGCTGATAACTTTTCTTGAATTTCTCTTATATTTTTATTTATAAGATTATATTTGTTTTCGGACTCACTTAGTTCAGAGTCTAATTCTTCAGATCTTCTTTTAGTATTTTCTAAATTTTGAATATTTTGACCCTTTTTTGTAGCTATTTTTTCAGGATCTTTTTGATTTTCTTCAATTTCTTTTTTTATTTTCTTCATTCTTTCATTTAATTCTATTTTCATTTTTTCAGAATTTGATCTTAAATTTTTCCAATTATCTAACTCTATATCGATATTTTTTATCCTTTCCTTTCGCTTAATAGAATCAGACTTAATTGACTCATTTTTTCCATAATAAGAGGCATAATTTTCTTGAGCTAGAGTAATTTGATTTATTAAAGATTTTAAATTTGAGAGCGTCTCTTTACTAATTTGTTTTCCCTTATCTATAAAAATCTCCATTTCGTTTATTAAATTATCAAGTTCGCTTTTAAATTCATTTAATTTAGTTTTTGATCTGTTTAAATCGTTCATTGATTTATCTTCAGTATCATGAAGTCTTTTTTCAGTTTCTAACAACTCATTTTTTTCCTCTAAAATTCTCTTTTCATTCACAGACGCGTCTAAAGTTATACTATTTTCTCTAGCTAAGTCTGAATCTATTGTTCCTAAAGATTTCTGTAATTTTATTTGTAAGTTTTTAACTCTTGTTTCTTCATCAGTTAGACTTTCCATTTCTAGATTAATTTTTTGTAATGTGGCAACATTCTCCATTTTTCTATCTCTTAATGGAGCTAAACGTTTATTTTCCTCATCTAATAATGAATTATTGTGATTTAGATCAATTTGTACCGCGCTTATGTCATCTTCTTGTTCATTTAGTTTTTCAGTAATAATTTTTTTTTCTTTTTCGATGTCTCTTATTTTTAAAAAGTAAAGCCCCGCTTCTATTTTATTAATTTCTTTTGAAATTTCCTTGTACCTAGTTGCTTCTTCAGCTTGTTTTTTTAAGTTAAATAGTTGTTTTTCCTGTTGTTTTTTTAATTCATCTGCTCTTTTTAAATTATTTTCTGCAGCATTTAATCTATTTTCAGCCTCATGTCGTCTAGCATGAATTCCCGATATTCCTGCAGCTTCCTCAAGAATAGATCTTCTTTCCTCAGGTTTTGAAATTACGAGCTGTCCAATTTTCCCTTGACTTATTAAAGAAGGTGAATGAGCACCAGTTGAAAGGTCAGCAAAAAAAGTTTGAGCATCTTTTGCTCTAATTTCTCTATCGTTTAAAAAATATTTAGAGCCTTTATCTCTCTCAATTTTTCTAGTTACAACTATTTCATCCAAACCACTATACTGAGTTGGTCCTTGACCATCTGAATTTTTTATCACTAAAGATACTTCTGATAAATTTTTTTCAGGCTTATTAGAAGTGCCTGAAAAAATTACATCTTCCATGCCTGATCCACGCATACTCTTTGCAGATGTTTCTCCCATGCACCACCTTAAAGCCTCAACTATATTTGATTTGCCGCAACCATTTGGACCGACAATACCAGTAAGACCATCTTCTATTAATATTGTAGTCTTATCATAGAATGATTTAAAACCCGTTAAATCTAGCTTCGAAAATTTCATTTTATAAAAGTTTATTTAAGTGTTTTTTAAAATCCACGTAATTAAATTTCCCATCATATTTTTTTTCATTAATAAAAATTGAAGGAGTAGAACTTATTTTATATTTTTTTTGCGCCTCTATTCTTGCATTAAGAATTTGGTCCTGAATTTTTTCATCATTTAGGCAGTTTAACATTTTATTTTTACTTAATTTGAACTCTAAACCAATTTTAATAATAGAATCATTTATTTTATTTATATCTGAGCCAACCGCCCATTTATTTTGTTCTTTATAAATTTTATTTAATAACAAAAAACTTTTTTCTTTATTCTCAGTGCATCTTAATATTTTTTCAGCATTTAAAGCGGCCAAATCTAATGGAAAACTATGGTGTTCAAATCTAACTATTTGTTTATCAATAAATTCATTTTTTAACTTATCAAAAATTGCAGAGTGAAAATCAGCGCAATGTGGACATGTTAATGAGGAAAACACTTTAACAGTAATTTTAGCTTGAGAGTCTCCCAAATGTAAATTTTCAGACGCTAATACGAAATTATTGAAACCTATCGCGATGATAAAAACAAAAAAAAGTTTTTTAATCTTTATTCTCATAAGCTCTAATTAAATCTTTAAGTGATTGTTTTAGCATATTATTTTCAATGTTATTTATTTTTTTTTTGCTCGAATTATTAATATTTCGTTTAATGTCTTGCGAAATTTTGTCATGATATGTCGAATAACCTTTTTTTTCGTGTATAATTTTCAATTTTACCTTTTCCACAAACTCATATCCAAAAAAAGAGTTAATTTTATCAACTATGTTTTTCTTTTCATACTCAACGGTCAACTCTTTTCCGTGAACAACATTTAAAACAATAGTACATTTGTTGAATCCTTTGCTATTTCTGATTGTACTAGGATAACAGACGTCTGAAATTTGTGGTCCAACCATTTTTGTCCAATTATCAATAATATTAGAAAAGTTATAACCACCCTTTTTAATAGCTTTTTTTAATTTTTTCGGAATTGTCTCTGATAATGGTCTTAATCCTTGTGTGAAAGACATACTTTTATTATTATTTTTTTTTGTATGCATATAAATTTTAATTTATCAAAAAAAATTATGTCTTGGTATGATAATAACAAACGAAATTTACCTTGGCGTGTTAGTAAAAATTCTCCTAAAAAGCTTTATTATAGACTTTTAAGTGAATTTATGTTGCAACAAACACAAGTTAAAACTGTATTACCTTTTTTCAAAAAATTTACAGAGAAATATAAGAGCTTGAAATCTCTTTCAACAAGTAATGAAAAAGATGTACTCAAACTCTGGGAGGGCTTAGGTTACTATAGAAGAGCCAGAAATTTATTAACTACTTCAAAAATTTTGGTCAATAAATTTAATTCTAGACTACCCGAATCGAGAGATGAAATAAAAAAACTGCCAGGCATTGGCGATTATACCGCCAGCGCTCTTCTTGCCTTAGTACATGATCGCCCAGCAATAGCAGTGGATGGGAATGTAAAAAGGGTTTTTTCAAGAATTTTAAATAAAGAAATTGATAGAATCAATTTTGAAAAGGTTATTAAAGATAATAGTAAAAAACTCTTTTATCTAAAAAGAAATTCAGATTTAGTAGAGGCTTTGATGGAATTTGGTGCTTTAATATGCAAACCAAAAGATCCGAATTGTAATGATTGCTGTTTAAAAAGAAATTGCAAGTATCTAAAGTCAAATTCTAAAATTAATTTTTCACGAAAAAAAATTATTAAAAATAAAAATTATGATATTTTTTGTTATATTAACAAGGATAGAAAAATAGCATTAACACAAAAAAACCAAATAAGTTTTTTAAAAAATTTTAATTTACCAAAAGTTAAAGAGTCTAGAAGTTTTAAAAATAACAAAGATTGGAAGTTTTTAAAAAATTATAAAAACTCTATTTCGAATTTGAAATTAAATATTAATTTATATTATAAGTTTTCTGATAAAATCCCTCCATCTTACAATTGGTACTCTCTTAAAAAAAATAAGGAATTTATACCGAGTTTTACAAAAAATATACTAAGACAGGTTTCAACATTATTCTAATGAAAAAAAAATTTGCAATTATTGGCGCAGGTATAGCTGGTTTAACTTTAGCAAATTTAATTAAAAAAAAAACCGAACACAAATTTATGTTGTATGAAAGACAAGAAAGCTTATCTTTGGATCAAGGTTATGGAATTCAACTATCCACTAACAGTACAAAAATTTTAAATATTCTAGGTTTTAGTAAACTTAATAGTGAAAAAATTTTTCATCCTAAGTCAGTTGATTTTTATGATATTCAAAATAAAAAAATTTGCGAACTAGATCTCTCACGATTTAATACTAAAGAAAATAAGTATACTACTTTACAAAGATCGACTTTAATTGAATTTTTAAAAGATGATATTTATACAGAGCACCTAAGATTTGGTAAAAGTATAAAAGAAGTCTCTGAAATAAAAGGCAAAATACTTCTCAAATTTGATGATAATACTAATGATCTTGTAGACATAGTTGTTGGTGCTGACGGTATTTTTTCTAACACCAGATCTTTTTTTGAAAAAAAGAAAAATGAACCAAAATTTCAAAAAGCAATAGCAATAAGAAAAATACTTACTTCTAAATCTGAGCTTAAAATAGATGAGGAAAAAATAAGTATTATTATGGGAAAAAATTGTCATTTAGTCGTTTATCCAATAAATAAAAAAAAAGAACTTAATCTTGTATGTATTATAAGAGATAAAAAATACGATCCTAATAATATTAAATATTTAATTGATCAAGTTGGAAAACAAAATTCGATTTTTGGAAAAATTTTAAATCAAGATTTAAAATCTTGGCCATTATATTCAACTTCAAAAATATATCCTTCAACAAACAATAAAGTATTTTATATTGGTGATGCATTTAATGGTTTTTTACCAACTTTAGCTCAAGGGGCAGGACAATCGATTGAAAGTGCTTATGAGTTATTTAATTTAATTAAAAAAGATAGTCAGGCTGATATTCAAAATATTTATTTTAAAACAAGGTTAAAGAGAGCTGAAATAGTAAAAAGAAGATCAAAAATAAATTTTTTCATTTTTCATTTTTCTAGTTCAATAATGCAATTAATTAGAAATTTTTTTATGAAATTTTTGATAAAAAGAAAAAGTTTTATTAAATCTTATTTAGGAACAGTTTATAAAAATTAATTTTCTTTTTCCAAAATAAATTTTTGTCTTAGATTATCAATTAAAACATTTGAACCGTTAAGATTGTAATACCAATAAGTCCATCCGTTGCAACTCTCTTTACCCATAATCTTAGCCGCTATTTTATGAATCGATCCCTCAGAGTCTTTATATTTTATACTCCCATCAGCCATTATTTTTGCATTAATTTTTTTATTCGGATCATATAAAGATGTTCCTGGCTTAATTACTCCTAACTCGACGAGTGACCCGAAAGGTATTCTAGGTTTTGATTTATTATTTTGTATTGTGTCTAAGTATTCATCTTTAATTTTTGCAGCTTTATTTATCCTGTCTTTTGCTGCTAAAAAGTATCTCTTATCCTTCTCAATTCCACAATAACTTCTACCTAATTTCTTGCATGCTACCGCAGTCGTACCAGTACCTAAAAAGGGATCAAAGACCGCATCGCCTTTATTTGTAGTTGCCAATAAAATTCTATGTAATAATGCCTCCGGTTTTTGCGTGGAATGTATTTTTTTTCCATTTTTCTTTAGTCTCTCTTTTCCATTACAAATTGGTAATCTCCAGTCTGATCTCATTTGTAAATCATCATTTAAACACTTAAGTGATTGGTAATTAAATGTGTATTTTGATTTTTTACTTTTTGAAGCCCAGATCAAAGTTTCATGAGCATTAGTGAATCTTGTTCCTCTAAAATTAGGCATTGGATTATTTTTTCTCCAAATAACATCATTAAGAAGCCAATAGCCTAAGTTTTGTAAATGATAGCCTAAACGGAAAATATTATGATATGAGCCTATTACCCAAATGCTACCATTGTCTTTTAAAATTCTTCTACATTCGATTAACCATAATTTACAGAAATTATCGTAGTGTTTAAAACTTGCAAATTGATCCCATTTATCGTGAACTCCATTTACTCTACTAGAGTCTGGACGGGTTAACTTTTCACCAATTTGCATGTTGTAAGGTGGATCAGCAAAAACCAAATCAAAAGTTTTATCAGGAATGTTTTTTAATTCTTTTAAACAATCTCCGTTTATAATTTTATTAGAGAATTTCAACATTAACAAGATTCAACCCGAAATTGAATCTAAGGTCAACTTTTTTACGTGAAATTTTATTTATAATATGTAATTAAAATTTATTTTAACAACATATTGTATATGGGTTTAAAACTTTTTCTATGTATAGATGTTATTCCATGCTTTCGAAGTAATTTAATGTGTCTTTTAGTTCCGTACCCAAAATTTTTATTAAATTCATAGTTCTTATAAATTTTAGAGAGCTTTATCATTAAATGGTCCCTATGAACTTTAGCTATGATAGATGCAGCACTTATACATTTAATTTTACAGTCACCTTTTATAACTGTTTTGCAATTTTTAATTCCTTCAGGAGCAAATATGCCGTCAATAAGGTAATAACTCGGTTTCTTTTTTAAATTTTTTATTGCTCGTTTCATAGAGACCAAAGTAGCTTGAAGAATATTTAATTTTACAATTTCGCTTACAGAAGCTGTACCAATACCATAGTAAGAGTTTTTTTTAATATAATTAGACAATTTTACTCTATTCTTAAAAGATATTTTTTTTGAGTCTCTTATTTCCCTTAAATCACAATTTTTTTTTAAAATTACTGCAGCTGAAACTACCGGTCCGGCCAAACAACCTCTGCCAACTTCATCAATACCAGCAATGTTTTTTTTAATTATCAATTTTAATATTTAAGTCCTCTAATTTTTTTTTTATCATTTTTAGGTCAACCCAAGAATGTTTTTTTTGGTCGGGTTGTCTCATTAAGTAGGCAGGATGAAAAGAGGCAATAACATTTGTTTTCCAACTTCCTATTTGTTTTGTAACCCAAATCCCTCTTGCTTTTGATATTACTTTTTCTGATCCTAAAATGCTATTTAATGCAGTACTACCAAGAAGGACTAAAATTTTAGGCTTAATTATTTCAATATGTTTTACTAAAAAAGGTAAATACCTTAATATTTCTTCTTCAGTAGGTTTTCTATTTTCTGGAGGTCTATAATTTACTACATTTGTAATATAGACTTTTGTTCTATCTAAGTTTATTGCTTGAAGCATTTTGTCTAAAAGTTGGCCAGCTCTTCCCACAAAAGGTAACCCCTCAATGTCCTCGTTTGCACCCGGTCCTTCTCCTATTATCATTACTTTAGAGTTTGGGTTTCCGTCAGAGAATACTATATTTTTTGCTTTTTTTTTTAAATTACAATTTTTTAAATTTATTATTAATTTTTTTAAACTGTCTAAATCTGAAATTTTATC
>CACGGZ010000002.1 GCA_902572695.1 uncultured Pelagibacteraceae bacterium
TTTCTGATGGTGGTAAATATAGTTCAAAAGCAAAAGCGTATAAAAGAATTGCACAGATGATTAAGCAGGGTGCGAAAATTATCGATGTTGGTGGTGAGTCTACAAGGCCTGGATCTAAAACAATAAATGCTGAGAGGGAATGGGGTAGAATAAAAGAAACGATTCAAAATTTTAAAAAAAATTACAAATTTGCACTGTTATCTGTTGATACTAGAAAATCGACAGTAATTCAAAAATCTATTGAAGCCGGCGCTGATATAATAAATGATGTTTCAGGATTTAATTTTGATAAAGACTCTTTAAAAATTATATTAAAGAATAATATCCCTAAAGTTATTCATCACATGCAGGGTACACCTAACACTATGCAAAACAAACCCAAATATAACAATGTGTTGTTAGATATTTATGATTTTTTTGAAAAGACTATAAATAATACGGATAAAAGAAAAATAATAATAGACCCAGGTATAGGTTTTGGTAAAAATTTGAAACATAATTTGACTTTAATTTCTAAGATATCTTTGTTTCATAGTCTGGGATTTCCTATTTTAGTAGGAACTTCCAGAAAACGTTTTATAAGTCAGATATCAGGAGTAAATGATAGTAAAGAAAGGATAGGGGGAACAGTCGCATCAATCCTTTATCTACTGAGTCAAGGAGTGCAAATATTCAGGGTTCATGATGTTAATGAGATAAAACAAAGCATATTAGTTTTTGAAAAAATTTTAATGAATAAATGAAAAATAAATATTTTGGTACAGATGGAATAAGGGGAACAGTAAATAAAGGGAATATAACTGGAGAGAAATTCTTTAAATTTGGTTTAGCATCTGGAACTTATTTTAAAAATCAGAGAAAAAAAAAACAAATTGCAATCATAGCAAAGGACACTAGATTATCAGGTTATACTTTAGAGCCGGCATTAGTTTCTGGATTAGTTTCTGGAGGAATGCATGTTTTTACTTTAGGGCCTCTCCCCACTAATGGATTAGCTATGTTGACTAAATCCATGGGTGCAAATATGGGAATAATGATCACAGCCTCTCATAATCCCTATTATGATAATGGTTTGAAACTATTTGGACCCGACGGCATGAAGTTATCTAATGCAATAGAAAAAAGGATTGAGAAATTAATTGATGCAAAAAATACAAAACAACTTTCAAACCCTAAGTATCTTGGGAGAGTAAAACGTTTAGAGGATGGAAATGAAAAATATATTAAAATTATAAAAAAAAATTTTCCTAATACCTTTAATTTGAAAGGAATAAAAATTGTTTTAGATTGCGCTAATGGAGCTGGGTATAAAGCAGCACCTCAGCTGTTAAGAGAGTTAGGGGCAGAAGTAATTCCTATCGGAATTAAACCAAACGGTATCAACATAAATGATAAATGCGGATCAACTTATCCTAATAAAATCAGATCCACAGTTAAAAAGTTTAAAGCTAATCTAGGCATCTCGTTAGATGGAGATGCTGATAGAATAATTATGTGTGATGAAAAAGGAAAGATAATTGATGGGGATCAAATTATCGCAATGCTCGCAAAAAGGTGGAAACTTAAAAAAATTTTAAAAGGGGGTGTTATTGGCACCCAAATGTCAAACTTTGGATTAGAGAATTTTCTTAAAAATGAAAATATTAAATTTTACAGATCAAAAGTTGGTGACAGGCATGTAAAAGAAAAAATGAGAAGGCTAAACTTTAACTTGGGTGGTGAACAATCGGGTCACATAATTTTGGGCAAATTTGCAACAACTGGTGATGGGCTATTGGTAGCATTGGAGGTCTTATTCTCTTTAAGAAAAGGCAAAAAAGCTAGCGATGTTCTAAATGTATTCAAACCTCTGCCGCAAATTTTAGAAAATGTTTTGGTAAAGGATAAAAACGTTATAAATAAATCAAAATGTAAAGCCGCTATTAAAAAGGCTGAAAAATTAATTGCCACTAAAGGAAGAGTCTTAGTAAGAAAATCCGGTACTGAACCAAAAATTAGAATTATGGCAGAGTCATATGATAGACAATTAATATTCAAATGCATTAAAATTATTAGGAGATCGATAATTTAAATTGAAACCAAAATCAAAAATTTTAATAATTGCAGGTTCTGACTCCTCTGGAGGAGCAGGAATTCAGGCAGATATAAAAACAATTACTGCTTTAGGAAGTTATGCGATGACAGCAATAACTGCTGTTACATCTCAAAATACAACGGGTGTAAAATCTATCACTTCAATATCCCCAAAAGAAATAAGGAACCAAATATTATTCACATGTAAAGATATAAAACCAGATGCAGTTAAGATTGGAATGCTAAAATCTTCAAAAGTAATTTTAACAGTTTTAAATATTTTAAAAAAGATAAAAACAAAAAAAATTATTTTAGATCCTGTCATGATAGCAAAGGGAGGATATAAGTTGATCAATGATAAAGCTATAAAAACTTTAAGGGATAAAATGATACAAAAAGTACATCTTATTACCCCAAACATTCCTGAAGCGGAAGTTTTAACAAGAAAAAAAATTAAGTCTTTAAACGATATGATTGTGGCAGCAAAAATTTTACATAAAAAAGGTGCCAAAAATATTTTGATTAAAGGTGGCCATGGTAATAAAAAAATAATTAAAGATTTGTATTATAATGGTTCAAAAATTATTATATTTGAAAACAAAAAAATCAAAACTAAAAATACACATGGGACTGGATGCACATTATCAAGTGCTATCACAACATTTTTTGCATGTGGAAAAACACTAAATAAATCCTGTGAGCTTGGAATCAAATATGTTAATCAATCAATTAAATCAAATCTAAGTTATGGTAAGGGACATGGACCGATTAATCACCTTAGTTCAATAACAGTAGATAGGAAATTTAAATTATGAGAAATGTTGTAGTTGTTGGTTCACAATGGGGAGACGAAGGTAAGGGAAAAATTGTTGATTGGCTCTCTAGTGAAGCTGATGTCGTAGTTCGGTTTCAAGGTGGTCATAATGCAGGTCACACTTTAGTTATTGACGGGGTAACTTACAAGTTGAGATTGTTACCTTCTGGAATTGTGAGAAAAAACAAAATTTCAATTATTGGAAATGGAGTTGTTGTCGATCCTTGGGCTTTTTTGGATGAGATTTCTGAGATCAAATCTAAAGGTGTAAATGTTAATAATAAAAACTTAGTATTATCAGAGTCTGCAAATTTAATTCTTCCATATCATCGTGAAATGGATGAGATTAGAGAAGATGCTGCTGGAAAAGCCAAAATTGGAACTACAAGAAGAGGTATTGGGCCCGCTTATGAGGACAAAGTTGGAAGAAGATCAATAAGAGTAATGGATTTAGTTTCTGAGAAGAATCTAGATCATAGATTAGAAACAGTCTTGACCCATCATAATGCAATTAGAAAAGGTTTAGGAAAAAAAATTTTTGATAAAGAAAAGTTAAAAAAAGATCTTTTAAAAATTGCTCCAGAAATTTTAAAATATTCTCAACCGGTCTGGAAATTACTTGATGATCTTAAATCAAAAAAGAAAAAAATATTATTTGAGGGAGCTCAAGGTATTTTATTGGATGTTGATCATGGAACCTATCCATTTGTAACCTCTTCAAATACTGTTGCTTCAGCAGCAGCAACAGGAACAGGTTGTGGAGTAGATACTATAAATTATGTTCTAGGCATCACTAAGGCTTATACAACTAGAGTTGGTTCGGGGCCTTTTCCAACAGAATTAACAGAAGAAACAGGAGAATTATTAGGAAAAAGAGGAAATGAATTTGGAACGGTTACAAGTAGAAAAAGAAGGTGTGGTTGGTTTGATGGAGTTCTCGTTAGACAGACAATTAAAATTTCAGGAATAAACGGTATAGCATTAACGAAACTTGATGTTTTAGATGAATTTCCAGAGATAAAAATGTGTGTAGCTTATGAGTTGAATGGAAAGAAAATTGATTACTTGCCCTCTTCATTTGAGGATCAATTAAAAGTAAAACCAATTTATAAGAGATTTGAAGGTTGGAACCAGTCAACTAAAGGCATAAAAGACTTCGGTAAATTGCCTGACAATGCAAAAAAATATGTAACTTCATTAGAAAATTTTGTAGAAACTAAAATTTCAAGTATTTCTACAAGTCCAGAGAGAGAAGATACAATTTTAATTGAGAGTCCGTTTTAATTTTTAGGTAGGAGATTTTTTGAATTTTTTGCATTTATCATAGATTTTTGCAATTTTTCAAACGCTTTAGTTTCAATTTGCCTTATTCTTTCTCTGCTTATTTTAAATTTTTTACTTAAGTCCTCTAATGTTTTTGGATTATCAGTCAATCTTCTTGACTCTATAATCTTTCTTTCTCTTTCATCTAAAATATTTATTGCTTTATATAGCAATTCTTTTTTGTCTTGATACTCCTGTTTTTGTGAAATTAACAACTCTTGATCTAAATTTTCGTCAACCAACCAATCTTGCCATTCCTCAGACTCGCCGCTTTTAATAGGATCGTTTAATGATTTTTCTTGACCCATCATACGTCTATTCATATTTATCACTTCCTCAGAGTCAACATCTAATCTGTCAGATATTTCTTTAACTTGATTATCTCTTAAATCACCATCTTGGTTAGGTGCAATTTGATTTTTTATTTTTTTTAAATTAAAAAAAAGTTTTTTTTGAGCAGTAGTTGTTCCCATTTTCACTAAACTCCAAGATCTTAAAACATATTCTTGAATAGCTGCTTTTATCCACCACATAGCATAAGTTGCAAGTCTGAATCCTTTATCGGGGTCAAATTTTTTTACTGCTTGCATTAAACCAATATTACCCTCGGATATTAATTCATTTACCGGAAGTCCATACCCTCTATAACCCATAGCAATTTTTGCTACCAATCTAAGATGACTTGTAACTAACTTATGAGCAGACTTTAAATTACCATTATCTCTCCAATTTTTAGCGAGCATGTACTCTTCTTCTGCATCAAGCATTGGAAATTTTTTTATTTGAGATAAATAAATAGATAGTCCCCCGCTGGATGCTATAGGTAAATTTGGTATTTCATTTTTATTACTCATAATTACAATATATATATTTTATTTTTCTAATATTTCAATCTGTAAGTTTTTCAAATAAATTAAGCATATTTTGAAAAAGCGCAGGGGGATTGCATTTAAATTTCATTAATTTTTTTTTTGTTGGATGAATGAAATTTAACTTTTCTGCATGTAAAGCTTGTCCTTTAAGATTATTTAAAATTTTTTCAAACTCAAGATCAATTTTTTTAAAATTATATTTTTTGTGTCTATACTGCATATCACCAATTAAACTAGTTTTTTTGTAATTCATATGAACTCTAATCTGATGTGTTCTGCCTGTTTCTAAACGAAATTGCACAAGACTTACTTTAGGTAATTTCTTTGAAAAGTAAACTTTGAGAGTTTGATAATTTGTGATTGCTTTTTTTCCTCTTTTATCACTATTGGTCATAAGTTGTCTATTTTTATCACTTCTAGTAATTAGTGTTTCAATTTTTCCATTTAATGGCCTCAAAGACCCCCATACCAAACCCAAATAATCTCTTTCTATTGAGTGGTCATGAAACTGTTTACCAAGATTTGAGTGAGATATATTATTTTTCGCAATCACTATTATTCCACTAGTATTTTTATCTATTCTGTGAATTATACCTGGTCTAAGTTTCCCACTTAAATTTGAAAGATTATTTTTAAATTTGTACAGAAGACCGTTGACTAAAGTATTATCATAATTTCCTGCCCCTGGATGAACAACCAAACCAACGGGTTTATTTATAACAATTACATCCTCATCGTGATAAAGTATTTCAAATTCAACTTTTTTTGGTAATATTTCTCTTTCTTTTTGAATAATTTGCTCAAAGCAAATCTCGTCGTTTAGTCTAATTTTTTTTGAGGGAAATTTTGTTACAACTGAATTGATCCTTACACCTCCAATGCTAATAATTTTTTTAATATATGTTCTAGTTAAATTCTTAATTTTTTCTGACAAGAATACATCGAGTCTTTTATTTATGTCATTTAAAGAGGCTGAGATTTTGATTGTTTTATAGTTCATATTTTTTTAAAATTAGTTTTTGCGCCTGTAGCTCAACTGGATAGAGCGTCTGACTTCGGATCAGAAGGTTGAGGGTTCAAATCCTTCCGGGCGCACCATGCTGAATTAATCAAATTATCCATTTATCCAACTTTCTTAAATTTTCTCTAATATATTTTGGAAAATTTTTATCAATTTTGATTTTTTGAAGTTTATATCCTCTATTGAAAATATCTTTATTATTTTTAATTTTCTCCTCAATTAAACTTTTTTCAATTAAATCAGGTTTATTAAACTCTCCATGTGAATAAGATTTTATTTTTTCTATTATCTCATCAGTATGCTGTAAAAAGGAAAAGTGCCATCCGCCTTTAATAATTTGCAAGTTATATTTATCAAATCTCCAAAAAGGATAATTTTTAAATTTCATATCTCTTAAATGTTGCATCATAGAGATATTTTTTTTTAGAGCAATTCTCGAACCAATCCAATTTGACTCGTTTACATTCTGTAAGTTTAATTTATACATAAACATCATTTGTGAAAAAGCTATAAATTTCTTTTTTGGATTTATTTCATTTAATTTTTCAAGATCAGGTATTTCATCGCTATCTGACAATATAACCAAATCATTATCATTTGCTTTTTTTAAGCCTTGAAAGAGTGAATTTCTCTGATGTTGTTCAATTTGAGACTCTCCACCTAAATGATTTATAAAGTTTTTATCTTTTTTATATTCGGCAACTATATATATAATTTTATTTTTATATTTTGTGAAATTATTAATATTAAATTTTAATTTTTTTTCATCACCTTGATGAGTTTTTGTAGACTCAGAGATAACGAAATAATCCACATATTTATCAAGAATATTAAATCTTAAATCTAAAATATGGTCTTCGTTAAAATATTGAAAACAATCGTATATAGCCATTAATAAAAATATCTATCCTCGTACTTATTTAAAAATTTCTTTTCATCTAAATCTAACTCTTCAGAAATAAGTTGAAGAAATTTTATTTGACCAAAAATCATCATTAAGGACAAAAATTTTTCTTTATTATCCAAAATAATTTTTTTTCCAAACGAACTTTTAAAATTAGGTATAAACAGCATTTCCATTTCTACAGGTGTTCTAGAAACATGATCACCAATTTTTTTCCAATCACATAATATATAATCTCGACTAGTTAAAAAACTCAAAAGTTCGGTCCACCTCGGTACATTTTTGTATGCAGAAAAAATTTGCACCTCTACTCTTATTAAAATAGGATTATATTTTTTCATCCCTTTTAAAATTTCTAGTTCAGAACCTTGTGTATCAATTTTTAAATAATCAATTTTTTTTATATTAAGATCCTCTAAAGAATTGTCGATAGTATCACACTTAATTTCAACTGTTTCGGTAATTTTAAAATTTTTTAATTCTTTAGAATTGTATCCATACATTTTTAAATTTGAATCCGATGGTTCATAAATTGAGGAACTGCCTAATCTATTTCCTAAAATAAATAATTTTTTTTTTATATTTGAACTCCAAATTCCTTTGCTAATAACATATTTATAATTTTTTTTCAGTTTGTCTGCTTCTTTTGGGATAGGTTCTACCATTATCGGTTCAAAAAAAGATTTATATTTATTGTGAAAAAATTCATCAGAATTAAAACCTCCTTGCGCACCTATATCTAAAGCAAATATCTTTCTATCTTTAAGTAAAATCTTAATTTCATTTTTAAAATTATAATTATTATTTGAGGAAAAACTTTTATCTTCTAGATAATTTATAACTCTCCTGTTTACTCTTAATAACAGAAATAAATTAGATAATGTTGGCAAAATCAATTTAATGATACTTCTAAAAATTTTATACAAATTTTATCCTTTATATATTTATTTTTTAGTAAAGGTTGTTAATCCAATTTTTTTTCCCTCTATTTTATCAGAAGAACAGTGGAGATTTGTTCTGTCAAATATTAACATTGATCCGATCTCCCATTCAAAAACCATTTCAATTTCCAAACCTGCTAGATTTTCAATGTTCTCGTGTTTTAAATATTTATTATAGTCTTCAACTTTAAATGGTTTTTTATCAAAAATACTCAAATGCTCCTTGGATCTTATATTTTGGCCATAATTTAATTTGGTTTTTTTTAACTCGTTTTCATCCATTGTAAAATTTGTTGAATTTCCATAAAACTTATTTTTAAATATAACCGTACTTCCAATAGAAGTTAGAGGAACAAGAGTTTGTTTATATATAACTTCTTTTGAATTAAAACCTGCATCTACGTGCAAGCCAATCGGGTTATAGCTTTCTTGAAATAAACCAAAATTATCTTCACCAGTTTCTGTTTTTAAATTATCTAAACGAAAATCACCAATTTCATTTTGAAGTCTCCTAGTAAATTTATCTTCTAAATCTTTGTTAAAGTTTTTTAACCATCTCTTTTTAATAACATTTTGTTTTTTATTGTGAACCGTAGTTGGTAATTTTTTATATAAATCCAAAAAGTCATTTATTTCATTTTTACTAAAAAGATTTTTTAAAATTTTTGGTTTAGACTCTAATCTTTTAATTTCATCGATTTTTTCATGATCTTTATTTATTTTATCACTCATAAATTATTCACCCATATTAATTAACGTACCTCTATTTTTAGCACCAAAATAGGAAACATAAAAAATTATTACACCAAAAATGAAGTAAATTATAGAAAGAGATATTGATCTAATTATGTCAATATTATTTACTTCACCAGTCATTAAAATACTCCTCATTTCCTCAAATATATGAACCAAAGGCAAACATTTCGCAATTATTTGTAATACATCAGGCAAGATTTCAATTGGATAATAAATACAGCCAAGAGGAGCTAAAAAAAATAAACTAGCCCATGCAATATTTTCAAAAGATGGACCAAATCTTAATAATCCCGAGGTCACCAATAAACCCAAACTAATACCAAATAAATAAAGTGCGATTAATAAAAACAACAGAGGTGCTCCCAATTTAAAAACTGAGACACCAAATAATGGAACGGCTAAGATTACAGCTGGGATAAGACCAATTAGAGTTCTTAATATAGCAGTTAATGTCAACGAAGTTATAATTTCACTTATTTTGATTGGTGCGATAAATAAATTTGTAAAATTTCTGCTCCATATCTCTTCTAAGAACATCATATTAAAACTTATACTAGCTCTGAATAAAAAATCGTATAAAATTGCTGCAGTAAGAATAATTCCCACCGTGTTACTATAATAATCTGAGTTTAAAGTAAAAAATTTTGATATAAAACCCCACAAAAATATTTGAACAGTAGGCCAATAAATTAAGTCTAAAATTCTAGGAAATGAATTACTGATAAGGTATAAGTGTCTCAAACCAAGAGCATAAATTTTTTTAAAGTTCATCTTTACCTCTCGCTAATTTTAAAAAGGTTTGCTCAAGATCGTTTCTACCATGTTTTTTAATAATTTGTTCACATGTTCCTTTGTCAATTATCTTCCCTTTTTTCATCATGATTATACTGTCACAAAGCCTTTCAACTTCACTCATATTATGAGAAGCAAGTAAAATCGTGACATGATTTTTTGATTGATAGTCTTGAATGTAACTTCTAATAAAATCTCCTATGTCGGGATCTAAACTAGCCGTAGGTTCATCAAGAAGCAAAATTTCAGGTTTGTTTATTAATGACTTAGCCAAAGAAACCCTATTTTTTTGACCAGATGATAATTCTCCCGTTTTTTTTTTAAAAAAGTTTTTTATATCTAAATCCTCAGATATTTCCTCAATTCTTTCCTCTAAATTTTTAATTCCATAAAGCCTACCATAAACCTCCAAATTTTGTTGAACAGTGAGTTTTTTTGGTAATTCAATATAAGGAGATGCAAAGTTAATCCTAACTAAAATTTCATCTCTGCTATACTCATTTAAATTTTTACCATCTATTATAATTTCACCTTCACTCGGCCTTATCAAACCTAATAGCATGCCTATAGTAGTTGTTTTTCCACAACCATTAGGCCCCAAAAGACCCAATGTTTTATTTTTTTCAATATTTAAATTTATATTATTAACTGCAATAGTATCGTTAAATTTTTTAGAAAGATTTTTTACTTGTATAAACATTAGTTTGCAGCTCTTTTTAATCTGTCATTTATTGCTAACCCAATTTTTGATTTTGGAATCTTAACAACATAAATTTTTTTATACTTCAATTTTTTTATTTTTCTTAGAGTTGAATATAAATTCTTTGCTGCTTCATTAAGATCTGAATTTAAACTTAAGTTAAACGAGTTTTTTGTCACAGGATATTTCTTTCCAAGGGTTATGAATGCATATTTTTTTGGAGCTTTTCTTACATTTAATTTTAAAGGGATTCCTGGAGAATAGTGCTTTTTTAATGATCCAGGAGATAAAATTTTTTTTGATTTTTTATTTAAAGTTACTTTTTTTCTTAAAACTTTTTCAATTTCTTTCGCAGTTATTAGTCCAGGTCTTAATATTCTTAATTTCCCAGCTAGATCTACAACGGTTGACTCTAAACCTATTTTACATTTTCCACCATTGATGATGATCTTAATTTTTTTTTTAAAATCATCGTAAACATCAAGAGCACTAACAGGGCTAGTGTGTGAAGATTTATTGGCACTAGGAATAGCTAAAGGAAAATTAATACTTTTTAAAATAGATCTTATTATAGAATTATTAGGAAATCTTATAGCAACCGTTTCTAAATTTGACGTTGCTAAGTCAGATAATTTATTTTTCTTTTTCTTTTTAAGTATATAGGTTAAAGGCCCAGGGCTAAAATTTTTATATAATTTTAAAAAATTTTGATTAATTTTAACATCTTTCTTTGCATCATTAATACTGTAATAATGAATTATAAGTGGATTAATTTTAGGTCTCTTTTTTAATTTATAAATTTTTTTTACGGCTGAATTGGAATATGCATTTCCCGCTAATCCATAAACAGTTTCAGTTGGTAAAGCTACTAACGTATCTTTCCTTAATAATTTTACTATTTTTAATAAACAGTGTTTATTGAAACTTAATATATTTGAATAGATATTTTTCATAATGTTACTATTATATGCTAAATGAAATTTGAAAATATTCCAGCTGATATTAAAAGTAAATCTCTAAAAGAAGCAAGAGAAGAAATTGACAATATTATTAGCAAATTAGAAAAGAATCAAAATAATCTTGAAGAGTTTAAAAAAAACTACGAGAGATTAATGAAACTCAATAACTATGTTAATGTTCTTTACCAAAGAAAAATGAAAGATTTAACAAAAAATAACAAGACAAAAAATTGAATGTACAAAAAAAAATTATTAATAAATGCTAAAAAAATTGATTTATTTTTAAAAAAAAAATTAGATAATCAAAAAAAAACATCTCTTAATTTACCAATGAGGTATGGATTATTATCTGGAGGAAAAAAAATTAGATCATCAATAATAATAAATTCCGGAAAATTATATAATTTAAAACTTAATAAACTTATTAATATTTGCGCTGCAGTTGAATGCATTCACTCATACTCTTTAATTCATGATGATCTGCCCTGCATGGATAATGATAGGTTTAGGAGGGGAAAATTATCAACGCATGCAAAATATGGGGAGGCTACTGCTGTGTTAGCTGGTAACTCTCTTTTAACTTTTGCTTTTGAAATGATTACAGATCCTAAATTTAAAATAGGACATAAGTCCAAATTAGAATTAATAAATAAATTAGCTTACTACTCGGGTCATGAGGGCATTGCTGGCGGTCAAGATTTAGACTTAAAGTTTGAAAACAAAAAAAAAACATTACAAGAAATAATATCAATGCAAAAAAAGAAAACTGGCAAATTATTTAATTTTTGTTGTTTTGCGGCAGCCTGCATAGCTAATAAAAATATTAAAGAGAAAAATAAAATGGGATTAATCGGAGAAGAAATTGGATTATTATTTCAAATTGCAGATGATATGCTAGATTTAAAGGGTTCAAAAAAAACATTAGGAAAGTCTGCAAAAAAAGACAAATCAAAAGGTAAATCAACTTTAGTGGATCATATAGGATACAAAAAGACCTTAAATTATGCAAAAAATTTACAAATAAAAATATTGAGAAATTTGAAAAAACATGGAAAAAAAGCTAATGATTTAATTAAAACAGTAGAATTTATTTTACAAAGAAATTATTAATGAAAAAATTATTAAATGAAATTAACTATCCATCAGATCTAAGAAAATTAGATTTAAATCAACTCCCCCAAGTATCTAAAGAACTTAGAGAAGAACTAATAGATGTTGTTTCTGAGACAGGAGGACATCTCGGTGCAGGGCTGGGAGTCATAGAGTTGACCGTTGCTCTTCATTACGTATTTAATACTCCAAAGGATAAACTAATTTGGGATGTAAGTCATCAAAGCTACCCTCATAAAATAATAACTGGACGAAAAAATAAAATGAGAAGTTTGAGAAAAGGAGGTGGAATATCTGGATTTACAAAAAGATCAGAGAGTGAATATGACACTTTTGGAGCAGCACACAGCTCCACCTCAATATCGTCAGCTTTGGGAATTTCAGTGGCTAAAAAACTATCAAACGAAAATAATAATATTATAGCTGTGATAGGCGATGGTGCTATGAGTGCCGGTATGGCATATGAAGCTATGAATAATGCTGGAGCGTTAAAGTCTAAACTTGTCGTTGTTTTAAATGATAATGATATGTCAATTGCTAAACCGGTTGGAGCTATGAGTAAATATTTTGCTAAATTATTATCAGGAAAACTTTATTTTAGTTTAAGAGAAACATTAAAGTTAATTACATCGGCATTTTCAAAAAGATTCACTCAAAAAGCTGGAAAAGCGGAGGACATCCTTAGAGGCATTGTAAGTGGTGGGACTTTGTTCAGTGAATTAGGTTTTTATTACATAGGACCAATAGACGGACACGATGTACAAAATTTAGTTCAAATTTTTGAAAATGTAAAAAAATCTAATTATAATGGCCCAATACTTGTTCACGCCATAACACAAAAAGGTAAGGGGTATGAACCTGCTGAGAAATCAGGAGATAAATATCATGGCGTATCAAAATTTAATATTTCCACAGGTGAACAAAAAAAAACAAACTCAAATATACCCTCCTATACAAAGGTATTTGCTGACACTTTAATTAAACATGCAGAGAGAGATACAAAAATAATTGGAATTACTGGCGCAATGCCGTCAGGAACTGGTCTTAATTTGTTTGAAAAAAGATTTCCAGACAGAATGTTTGACGTTGGTATTGCAGAACAACACGCAGTTACATTTGCTGCCGGATTAACTACAGAAGGTTATAAGCCTTATGCAGCAATATACTCAACATTTCTACAAAGAGCTTATGATCAAGTAGTACATGATGTATCTTTGCAATCGCTACCGGTAAGATTTGCAATAGATAGAGCGGGGCTCGTGGGAGCTGACGGCCCAACACACGCAGGATCATTTGATATTACATATTTAAGCACATTACCAAATTTTATAGTAATGGCAGCTAGCGACGAGTCTGAACTTGTAAAAATGATTAATACCTCTGTATCAATCAATGATAAACCTTCAGCTTTTAGATATCCAAGGGGAAACGGAACAGGAGTAAAACTTCCAACTTTGGAGGAAAAATTAGAAATTGGAAAAGGAAGAATTTTATTTGAGGGAAAAAAAATTGCAATTTTGAACTTTGGATCAAGATTAGAAGAATGTAAAATAGCTAGAGAAATTTTATTAAAAAAGGGAATAAATTTAACAATTGCAGACGCAAGATTCGCAAAACCTTTAGATGAAAAACTTATAATTGATCTGGCAACTAACAATGAGTTAATAGTAACAATAGAAGAGGGCTCTATCGGAGGATTTGGATCACACGTAATGCATCTTCTATCTGAAAGAGGAATTTTTGACAAAGGATTAAAATTTAGATCTATGATACTACCAGACATATTTATTGATCAGGATACACCTGAATTAATGTATAAAGTAGCTGGCTTGGATGCAAAAAGCATAGTTGAGAAAATTGAAAACGCGCTTAAATCAAATGTAGTTATAGCAAAAAATAATTTTAAATCTTAACCACATTGACCGCGATTCATCAAAATCTGATCCAATAAAACGCATGCAAGCATAGCCTCGCCTATTGGAACAGCTCGAATTCCAACACAAGGATCATGTCTACCTTTAACTGAGATATTGGTATTTTTTCCTTTTTTGTCAATTGTCTCTCTTGAGTTTAAGATAGAGGAGGTGGGTTTGACAGAGAAAGACGCAACTATCTGTTGTCCAGTAGAAATTCCACCAAGAATTCCACCAGCCTTGTTAGATTTGAAAAAAGTTTTTCCAGACTTTGATCTTATTTCGTCGGAGTTCTCCTCACCACTTAAAAATGCTGCTCCCATACCAGCACCAACGTTTACACCTTTAACCGCATTTATACTCATCAAAGCTGCTGCTATTTCAGTATCTAATTTGGAATAAATTGGAGATCCAATTCCAACTGGAATACCTGAAGATCTTATTTCAATAACTGCTCCACAAGATGATCCAGATTTTCTAACTGCCAATAAATATTTTTCCCATAATTTTACAGATTTTTTATCTGGACAAAAAAATGGATTTTTTCTTATTTGATCATCATTCCAATTAGACTTGTCACAGCTCATTAAACCCAATTGCGTTACAGCTCCGATTATTTTAAATTTTGAACCTAAAAGTTTTTTGAGGACTATTTTTGCAACCGCTCCCGCTGCAACTCGGCAAGCTGTCTCTCTAGCAGATTGTCTTCCGCCTCCACGGAAATCTCTTATTCCGTATTTCTTAAAATAAGTGAAATCAGCGTGCCCTGGTCTAAATTTATCTTTGATTGTCTCATAGTCTCTTGATCTTTTATCCTCATTGTAAATAATGATTGAGATTGGAGTTCCAGTTGTTTTACCTTGAAAAACACCAGAGAGTATTACTATTTTATCTGACTCTTTTCTTTGAGTGGTAAATTTTGACTGACCAGGCTTACGTCTATCCATATCATACTGTATGTCTCTCTCGGAAATAGCTATATTTGGCGGACATCCGTCAATAACGCAGCCTATTGCTGGTCCATGGGACTCTCCCCAAGTTGTAAATCTAAAAATTTTACCAAAAGTATTAAAAGACATAATTATTTAATGTATAAATTATTTTAAAGAATATATGAATCAAAAAAATGGCAAAAATTCACTTGGAATAGATAAATGCTTTGAAGAGCTAGATAATCCAATAGAATTATTCAAAAAATGGTTTGCTAAAGCCCAAGAAAATGAAATAAATGATCCCAATGCCCTCGCTCTGGCTACCTCAAACAAACAAAATCAACCAAGCGTAAGGATGGTTTTATTGAAAGGAATAAGTGAAAAAGGATTTGTTTTTTATACAAATTTGAATAGTAAAAAGAGTAGTGATTTAAATATTAATAAAAAAGCTTCAATGTGTTTTCATTGGAAAAGTATTAGGAGGCAAGTAAGAGTAAGTGGGATTGTGGAAAAAGTTTCTGATAGAGAAGCAGATGAATATTATGAGTCCAGACCTTACAAAAATAAGATTGGTGCTTGGGCCTCATCTCAGTCAGAGATATTAGAAAAGAGAGAAAACTTTCTTAAAAATGTTAAAGATTTTGAAAACAAGTACCCTTCACAAGGAAAAGTGCCCAGACCAGATTATTGGTCAGGTTGGAGATTAATCCCTAATCAAATTGAATTTTGGTTAGATGGTGAGGGAAGAATTCATGAAAGATTAAATTATGTTAAGAAAGATAATTCTTGGAATAAAAATCTTTTATATCCTTAATAATTTCTATTTAAACTAAAATTAGATAAGCTTTGAAGGATTTCTTTTTCTTTACTATTATTAAATATCCCCAAAGCATCTCTTGATACGTTAACAAAATATTCTGCTCTCTTTAAACTCTCCTCAACTGCTTTATATTTGTTTATTAAATTTAAAACCTCGTTAAAATTTTTTTCTGATCTTTTTTCTAATCTAAATATATCTTTAAGAAAATCTCTTTCAGTTTTACTCGCACGTTGAAAAATTATTATTATCGGTAAAGTTGTTTTTCCCTCATAAAAATCTTTTCCTATTTCTTTTCCAAAAAGTTTTTCTTTTGCAAAATAATCTAAAGAGTCATCAGCTATCTGAAAAGCTAAACCTAAATTCTTTCCATAAGAAGCAAGTGCTTCCTTCTTCTTAGCATCTAATTTTCCTAAACATGCACCAGTCTTTGTAGCAGCAGAAAAAAGAGCTGCAGTTTTTAAGTTTATTATTTTTATATAAGTCTCTTCAAGAAGATCAGCTTCACCTTTATGTTGTAATTGTAAAACTTCACCTTGAGCAATTTTAGAAGACGTTGAAGATAATAGTTTTAAAATTTCTAGATCACCGTCCTCTACCATGATTTCAAAACATCTGCTTAATAAATAATCTCCCGTCAAAATAGAAGATTGATTTCCCCAAATTGAATTTGCTGTTTTGCTTCCTCTCCTTAGGACACTTTCATCAATAACATCATCATGTAAAAGAGTGGCTGCATGAATTAATTCTACGCAACTTGCTAGGTTAGTGTCTCTGTCACCAATTTCATACCCAGATAGTTTGGACGAACCCAAAGTAAGCATTGCTCTCAGTCTTTTTCCACCTGAGCTCAAGTGATGTTTGGTCATTTTTTGTATCAGCTCAACTTTACTCTCAAGTTTGCTTTCAATTATAGTTTCTACTTTAATAAGCTTAGTTTTTACTAAGTTTCTTAAGTCCCAATAAGATGAGCTCACAGAGTTTTTTAGCGGTATTACTAATCCCATAATATTATTTTATATAACCTAGCTTATTATAAAAATTTTATTCAAAATTAGTTGACGCACCTTTAATTCAACTAGAAGTAGCGTAATAATTTAGTAAGATTTTTAGATTGTATTGATATAATTAGATATTATTACTCTATAATATGTTTTCTTTTTTTAAAAAAAAATTAATTATTCCTCATGTTCGAATGTCCGGGGTTATTGGATCAGTAGGTAAATTCAAACAAGGTTTGGATTTATCAAGCCAACAAGGTTTACTTAAAAAGGCTTTTAGTTACAAGAAACCCAAAACAGTTGCAATTTCAATAAATTCTCCAGGCGGGTCACCAGTTCAGTCACATCTAATTTATAGTTATATACGACAATTAGCAAAAAAAAATAATACAAAAGTAATAATATTTGCTGAAGATGTAGCAGCCTCAGGCGGATATTTTATTGCATGTGCGGGTGATGAAATTTATGCAAATTCAAGTTCAATTATTGGATCAATTGGTGTCATTTCTGCATCATTTGGCTTTAAAGACTTAATCAAAAAAATAGGAATCGAGAGAAGAATTTATACTGCAGGAAAAAACAAAAGTACTTTAGATCCATTCATTGAAGAAAAAGAAGAGGATGTTCAAAGACTAAAAAAAATTCAATTAGATCTTCACTCTAATTTTATTGAAGTAGTAAAAGAAAGCAGAGGAAAAAAAATCAAAGAACCTGAAAAAAATAACATTTTTACTGGCGAATTTTGGTCAGGCTCAGCAGCCCTTGAGCTTGGTTTAATAGATGGAATTGGAAATTTAGATCAAATTCTTAGGAAAAAATTTGGAGAAAATATAATAATTAAAAATTTTGAAAAACAAAAAAGCTTTTTAGCTAAAAAATTATCATCCTCACTTTCTTTAGATAATCAAGTTGAGAGAGTGATTGATAGTCTGGAAGAAAAAAATTTGTGGCAAAAATTCGGTTTATAAAATGTCTGACAAAAAAAATAAAAATTTAACTGGTCAGTCTTTTCAAGATATTATAATGAATCTTCAAAAATTTTGGGGAAAGTATGGATGTGTTATACTTCAACCGTATGATTTAGAAGTTGGTGCCGGAACCTTTCACCCCGCAACTACTCTTAGATCCTTAGGCCCCAAACCTTGGAAGGCTGCGTATGTACAACCATCGCGTAGACCAACGGATGGACGTTATGGGGAGAATCCAAATCGGCTTCAACATTATTACCAGTATCAGGTTATAATTAAACCTTCCCCTAAAAATATAAAAAATATTTATCTTAAAAGTCTCTCGGCAATTGGAATAAATGTCAAAAGACATGATATTAGATTTGTCGAAGATGATTGGGAAAGCCCTACACTTGGTGCGTCTGGATTAGGATGGGAAGTCTGGTGCGATGGTATGGAGATAACTCAATTTACATATTTCCAACAAATGACAGGCTTAGAGTGTAAACCGATACCTGTAGAACTTACATATGGCCTTGAAAGATTATGTATGTTTGTTCAAGGGAAAAATAATATTTTTGATATCGATTGGAATGATGAGGGAATAAAATACAAAGATATTTTTTATCAATCCGAAAAAGAATTTTCTGCCTACAATTTTGAACATGCGGATACCAAAAAGTTATTTTCTAATTTTGAAGCCGCAGAAGAAGAATGTAAAGCTCTACTAGAAAAAAAGCTTGCTTTACCTGCATATGATCAATGTCTAAAAGCAAGCCATATTTTTAACCTCTTAGATTCAAGAGGCGTGATTGGTGTAGCAGAGAGAGCAAACTATATCGATAGAATAAGAGACCTAGCCAAGAACTCAGGATCTACTTGGTTAGACAGCCAATAAATTTATGTCTGAATTTTTATTAGAGTTATATAGCGAGGAAGTACCACCAAATTTACAAATTAATGCTAGAAAAGAAATTGAGGAAAAAATTAAAAAATCACTTAAAGATGAAAGTGTAAAGTATAGCGATATAAAATCTTTTTCATCTCCAACAAGACTAATAATTTTTATCAAAGGACTAAAAGAAAGCGTCAGTATACCATCAAAAGAAATCAGAGGACCAAAAGTTGGAGTTTTGGACGACATTAAAAATAATTTTTTAAAGGCTCATGAATTATCTATAAAAGATATTTATGAAAAACAAACTGAAAAAGGAAAATTCTTCTTTGCAAAAACAAAGGCCAGAAAAATTCTTGTTAGTGAAATATTAATTAAGGTTATTTTAAACTGTATTGCCAGTTTAAATTGGAAAAAATCAATGAAATGGGGTAGCCATGATTTGTTATGGGGAAGACCCCTAAGATCAATTCTTTCTTTATTTGGGGGAAAAGTCTTGCACTTTAATTTTGCGCATCTTAAAGCCAATGACTTCACGATAATAGAAAAAGACCTGAAAACAAAAACTCGTAAAATTAGAGATTTTAGGGATTATCAAAAATTTTTGAGGAAAAATGATATTATTTTTGATCAATCTCAGCGAGAAAATAAAATAATTACTAAATTTGATGTATTTTGCTCCTTAAAAAACTTTAAAAACCATTTTGAAAAAAAATTAATAACTGAGGTAACTAATATTGTGGAGGATCCACATGTAATCCTAGTTGAATTTAGCAAGAAGTATCTTGAACTGCCTCCAGAAATAATAATATCAACCTTGCAAAATCAACAAAGATATTTTCCAATCTTTGATAAAAAAATGGATAAATTAACAAATTATTTTTTCGTTGTATCAAACAAAAAGGATAAAGGAGGACTTATTAAAGATGGAAATAAAAGGGTAGTAGAAGCTAGATTGGCTGATGCAAAGTTTTTTTGGGACAAAGATAAGTCAAAAAACCTTATTAAACAAATCGCAAAACTTAAAAATATTGTTTTTTACGAATCTTTAGGAACAATTTTTGACAAAACCCAAAGAATTAGAAAACTCAGCGCCCTTTTGGCAGATAACTTAAATTTAAATAAAGAAAAAGTGGAAGTTGCCGCTTCAATTTCTAAATCTGATCTATGTTCTGATTTAGTAGGCGAATACCCTGACCTGCAAGGACTGATGGGAAAGCATTTTGCAATAAGTCAGGGCTTTGAGGATGAAGTTTCAACTGCAGTAAGTGATCATTATTTACCATTAGGAATAAACTCAAAAGTTCCAAAAAAACCTGTAAGTTATACTGTTTCAATTGCAGATAAAATAGACACATTAGTGTGTTTTTTTTCAATTAACGAGAAACCCACTAGTTCCAAAGATCCTTTCGCTTTAAGAAGATCGGCTATTGGATTGCTTAGAACAATAATTGAAAATAAACTTAATATTAAAATTCAAGATTTGATAAGCTATAATATTCATTTATTAAAAGACCAAAATGTAACAATTAAAAATGATAAGGCTGAAAGTGATCTTCTTACTTTTTTGAAAGATAGGATGAAAAACATTCTTAAAGACAAAAATATTAAATCAGATATTATCGAGGCATCATTAAGTTCTCACAGAGGAGATAATTACTTAGATCTATATAAAAAAAATATTTTAATGAATAAGTATATAGACAAAGAGATTGGAATAAATGCTATTAGCTCTTACAAAAGAGCTTTTAATATAATTGATAAAGAAGGTAAAGAGGCTGAAGGTCGACCAGATGCTGTTTTATTTAGAAAAGATGAGGAAAAAAATCTTTTTGAAAAGATCAATGAAATAAGAAAAGCCTTGACCGTAAAAGAGGATAACAAAAATTATGAAAATCTTCTTAAAAATTTATCAGAAACCAAGTCAGTTACTGACAGTTTTTTTGATAATGTAGTTGTAAATGATGAGAATAAGGATATTAAGAATAATAGAATAGAACTATTAAAAATGTTCTGTAATACTTTTAACAATTTTATCAATTTCTCTAAATTAGAGGGTTTATGATAAAAAAATATATTTTTAGTTTTGAAGACCCAAAAATAAGTAAAATTAAAAACAAAAAAAACATCCTAGGTGGTAAAGGAGCTAATCTTGCTGAGATGGGTAAGTTAGGCTTACCGGTTCCTCCAGGTTTTACTATTTCTACTGAAGTATGTGATATCTTTTATAAAAATAAAAAAAAACTACCAGGTAAAATTGTAAGTTCAATTTCTTCAGAGTTAAAAAAAATAGAAAAAAAAACAAAAAAAAAATTTGGCGGTCTAGAGAATCCTCTTTTAATATCAGTAAGATCTGGAGCAAGAGTCTCAATGCCAGGTATGATGGATACGATCCTCAATTTAGGATTAAATGATAAAACTGTTGAGGCATTAAAAAATAAAACATCTAATGGAAGATTTGCAAAAGATAGTTATAGAAGATTCATACAAATGTATAGCAATGTAGTACTGGGTATTCACGGCCATTTATTTGAGGAATTGATTGACAATTATAAGTTAACTAAAGGCGTGTTATTAGATACAGATTTAGATGAAAGCGATTGGGACGGCCTTATAAATAATTTCAAGGATCTAATTAAAAAAGAAAAAAAAATAAATTTTCCACAAGATGTAAAGGAACAGCTATTTGGCGCTATCAGTGCAGTTTTTTTGTCGTGGGAAAGTCAAAGAGCTAAGACATATAGAAAATTAAACCAAATACCCGACCACTGGGGCACTGCAGTTAATGTTCAAGCGATGGTATTTGGAAACATGGGCAATGATTGTTCAACTGGAGTGGCATTCACAAGAAATCCATCGACTGGAGAAAATTCTTTTTTTGGAGAGTTTTTAATAAACGCTCAAGGTGAAGATGTTGTTGCTGGAACACGCACGCCTCAACATATTACAAAAAAATCTAGAAAAGATTCTGGTTCAAAAGATCTTTCGATGGAGGAAGCAATGCCAAAAATTTATCAAGAGTTAACAAAAATATTTAAAAAATTAGAGAAAAATTATAGGGATATGCAAGATATAGAATTCACAGTCGAAAATAATAAACTTTGGATGCTTCAAACCAGATCAGGTAAACGTACTGCAAAAGCCGCAATCAAAATTGCAGTTGATATGGTTAAAGAAAAATTAATTTCTAAAAAAGAAGCAATTTTAAGAGTTGACCCAAACACTTTAGACACCTTGCTGCATCCGACATTAGATGAAAAATTTAAAAAAGAAGTCATGGCCACAGGACTTCCAGCTTCACCCGGAGCGGCTAGTGGAAAAGTAGTTTTTTCTGCAGATGATGCAGAAAAATTAAACTCAATGATGCAAGATACAATCTTAGTTAGACTAGAAACATCGCCCGAAGATATTCATGGAATGCACGCTGCCAAAGGGATATTGACAGCTCGCGGTGGTATGACAAGCCATGCTGCGGTTGTTGCAAGAGGTATGGGCAGACCTTGTGTATCCGGTACGAGCGAAATAACAATTGATTATGAGGCTAAACAATTTAAAGCTGGAAACTTTACTATTAAAGAGGGAGAAATAATTACTATTGATGGAGGTAGTGGAAAAGTAATTAAAGGCTTGGTTCCAACTGTTCAACCAGATATTTCTGGATACTTTTCTACAATAATGAAATGGGCGGATGAATTTAGAAAACTTAATGTAAGAACAAACGCTGAGACTGAGATCGACAGCAAAACTGCTAGAGAATTTGGTGCAGAAGGTATCGGTTTATGTAGAACTGAGCATATGTTTTTTGATGAGGATAGAATTTTATCAGTTAGACAAATGATTTTATCCAAATCCAAAAGTGACAGAGGTAGTGCTTTGGAAAAACTTTTGCCATATCAAAGAGAAGACTTCAAAAAAATATTCAAAATTATGTCAGGTTTACCAGTCACTATCAGGTTATTAGATCCTCCTTTACATGAATTTTTACCAAAAGCTGAAAAAGATATTGATGAGGTAGCTAGGTCTTTAAATTTATCATCAAAAGAAGTTAAGGATAGAATAGCCGAGCTCCATGAGGAAAATCCGATGCTAGGTCACAGGGGTTGCAGGCTTGGTATTTCGTTTCCTGAAATTTATGAAATGCAATGTAGGGCTATATTTGAGTCATCAGTGGAACTAAAAAAAGAAAAAATAAAATCCTCATTTATTGAAATTATGATACCTCTTGTTTCAACTGAGTCTGAATTAAAAATTTTAAGACAATTAGTTAATAAAATCGCCAAAGAGATAGAGAGCAAAAATAAAATAAAGTTAGATTTCATTGTAGGCACAATGATAGAATTGCCTCGAGCTGCTTTACAAGCTAAATCTATCTCAAAACATGCAGACTTTTTTAGTTTTGGTACTAATGATTTGACTCAAACCACCTTCGGAATAAGCAGGGATGACTCAGGGAAGTTTTTAAACGATTATATTGATAATAAAATTTTTGATGTTGACCCCTTTGTTAGCATAGATCAAAATGGGGTAGGAGAATTAGTAGAAATAGCTTCAAAAAGAGGCAGAAAAGTTAATAAAAAAATTAAATTAGGAATTTGTGGAGAGCACGGCGGTGACCCTAAAAGCATTGAATTTTGTTCTAAGACTGGATTAGATTACGTTTCTTGTTCACCTTTTAGAGTACCTATTGCCAGACTAGCAGCTGCTCAAGCAGAATTAAATAAACAGCAAAGTTGAGTCGAAGCTCTTTGCGCTATGTGTGATAACACCAACTGAGATTCTATCTATCCCAGTTTTTGCTATTTTCTTAATGTTTTTTAAAGTTGCATTACCAGAATATTCAGTCTGATATTTTTTCTTACAAATTTTCAAACATCTTTTCAATTGCTTATTACTCATATTATCAAAAAGAATTCTTTTAAAATTTAAATCAATAATTTGCTTAAGTTGTTGACTGTTTTCTATCTCGACTGTAATAATTTTTTTTGTCTTGATCGCTTTTTCAACTAATTTTCTTAAGTTTCCAGAAGCTTTTATATGATTCTCTTTTATTAAGATTTCATCGTTTAAATTAAATCTATGATTATGGCCTCCACCTTTTTTTACTGCATATTTTTCAAGAATTCTTAGATTAGGAGTAGTTTTTCTTGTACAACATATTTTTGTTTTTTTACTTACCAGCTTTGTAAATTTTTTTGTCATGGTAGCTATTCCAGATGCATGATTAAGAAAATTTAATGCTGTTCTTTCTGCTAATAAGATTGTTTTTATTTTTGCGGTTATTTCAGCAATTACTTTATTCGAATATACTTTATTTCCATCAGAAACCTTTTTCACAAATCTTGTCTCTTTTCCCATCAATTGAAAAGCTGCTTTGCAGAAGTCTATTCCAGCTATCACCCCATCCTGCCTTGCTATTATTTTAGCTTTAATTTCTTGATTTTTAGTCTGTAAAAGATTAGTTGTGACGTCACCACGGGGCTTCAGATCTTCTTCCAAAGCTTTTTTAACCACAAAATTAATGTATTGTTGATTTACTTTTTGCACCTATTTATCGACCAATATCAGCCATTCTTTGTACTGATTTTCTTGCCCTAGTCGCTATATTATTACCTATCTTAATTTCATTATTTTCTTTGTCTAAGCAGTCAAGAATTTTTTTCAAAGTAATTTTTTTCATGTAAGGACAAAGATTACAAGGTTTTACAAATTCAACATTTGGGTTTTCAATTTGAATGTTGTCGCTCATAGAACACTCAGTAACTAACAAAACTTTTTTAGGTTGATTTTCTTTAACATAATTTACCATGCTTGAAGTGGAACCTGCAAAATCCGAGGCGCTAATAACATCTGGAGGGCATTCAGGATGGGCAATAATTTTTATTCCAGGATTTTGTTCTCTTATTTCACTGACTTGATTTCCAGTAAACTTTTCATGCACAATACATGTTCCTTGCCAAGAAATTATTTTTACCTTTGTATTTTTTTGAACATAATTTGCAAGGTAATGATCTGGTAAAAAAATGACTCTGTCAACACCTAATGATTCAACTACCTTAACAGCATTCGCAGAAGTGCAACATACATCGCTCTCAGCTTTTACCTCCGCAGATGTATTCACGTACGATACAACTGGTACGCCAGGATATTTCTCTTTTAGCATTCTTACGTCCTCTCCAGTAATGGATGAAGCCAAAGAACAACCTGCATCCATGTCGGGAATTAAAACTTTTTTATTTGGATTCATAAGTTTAGCTGTTTCTGCCATAAAGTGAACTCCGCAGAGAACTATTATATCCGCTTTTGTTTTCGCTGCCTCTAATGCTAAAGCTAATGAATCCGCTGCAATATCTGCTACCCCATGATAGATCTCAGGAGTTTGATAGTTGTGCGCTAGTATTACTGCGTTCTTTTTCTTTTTAAGTTCATTAATCTTTTTAATGTAAGGAGCGTGAAAATCCCATTCAATATTAGGAATTACCTTTGAAATTCTTTTATATATCTGATTTATCTCACTCATTTCTATAATGTATCAACTTGATAGAACATTGTCATTCATTTATTGTCGCATACAAGAGCGGTCGTGCTGAAATTGGTAGACAGGCACGCTTGAGGGGCGTGTGGGTTTCCCGTGAGAGTTCGAGTCTCTCCGACCGCACCATTAAAATACTTATGTTGGAATATTTAAAAAAAAATAAAAGAGTTGTGTTAATAATTTTAATAATAGCTTTTATTGAATTAAGTGGATATGGCATTCTTGCATCGTTGTCTAGATTATTAAATGCTTTTTAATATCCTACAACTTTTGTTGTTTGCAATTAACTCTTTATTCTCAAATTCTTTAAGGTCAGGATTAACTATATTAATCAAACCAAATGGATAAGGTTTATCAATAAGAATTACTCCAACTTTACTATTTTCATATTTTAATTCAGCCCCCACATCTAATTTCTCAGACGCTTCTAATGGCAGTAACCTTCTTCTTAATTTATTTTTTAATTTCATTCTTGAGGTATTTTCTTGTCCCACAAAACAGCCTTTTTTAAAATCAATAGCATGGAGTTCCTCAAAGTTTGCTTCTAAACCAAATAATTTATCTTTCAAATATTTAATACCTTTTTCTGGAATACCCAATTTATAAATTAACAAATAATATTCTGAACTATCAATTATTTTTAAATTTAATTTTTTTACTGTTAAATAGAGCTTTTCTAAATTTGAAAATATTCTAGCACCGATCCTTTTATTTCTTGGATCAGAAAAAATGGGAGTATCTCTGTAATATATCGTATTATCTTCTGATCCAATTTCTATTTGTAATTCTTTAAATTTCTCGTGATTAATTATTCCTACCACAAATTCTGAAGAAAGATCTTGAAATTGTACATTTGATCCTAATTTATATTTCTTCAACGTTTCTAAAAGGTCATTAATTGAGTCTTCACTGCAATCTAATAGGTATCCGTTTTCACTTTGTATTATGAAAAATTCATTTAAATATTTTCCTTGGGGACTTAATAGGGCTGAAAAAATAGAATTTTTCTTTGTTACCTTTTTTATGTCATTAGTAATTATATTTTGTAGAAAATCATTAGCATCCGCTCCACTTATTAAGATAACTCCTCTTTTTTCTAAAATAATTATTTGATCTTTCTTCATATTTGTTACTTATACAGTATAATAAAAAAATTAATATGTCAGAAAATTATAATTTAGTAATTAAAAACGGTCATTGCTATATAGATAGCAAATTAATTAAAAAAGATATTGGCATCTTAGGAGATAAAATTAAAAAAATAGGCAAGATAGATCAAAAGGATAATAAAGTTTACGATGCTACTGATAAAGTAGTTTTACCAGGTATAATAGATACTCAAGTTCATTTTAGAGAACCAGGCTCTACTGATGCCGAGGATCTTGAGAGTGGAAGTAGAGCAGCAGTTTTAGGCGGAGTGACTTCTTTATTTGAAATGCCTAACACTAATCCACCAACAGCTAATCTTATTGAATTTGAAAAAAAACTTCAGGCAGCTAAGAATAGAATGCACAGTAATTACGCATTTTATTTTGGAGCTACTCCGAATAATACTGAGCAACTTGCTCAATTAAAAAATGTTGAGGGATGTTGTGGAGTTAAACTTTTTGCAGGTTCCTCCACTGGAAATCTCTTGGTTGATAAAGAAGCTGATATCGAAAAAGTAATCTCTAGTAGTGACAGAATAGTTTCGATACATTCTGAGGATGAAGATATAATTAAATTAAGAAAAAAATTTATAAAAAAAGGGGATGTTCACTCTCATCCTGAATGGAGAAATGTTGAATGCGCGATGTCTTCAACACGTAGAGTAGTAAAAATAGCAGAAAGATTTAATAAAAGGATTCACGTTTTACATGTAACAACAAAAGAGGAAGTTGATTTTTTAGCTATGCATAAAAAAAATGTTTCTTTTGAAACCACTCCTCAACACCTCACTCTATATGCGCCAGATTGTTATGATAAATTAGGAACTTATGCTCAAATGAACCCACCTCTAAGAACCAAAGATCATTATGATAGACTTTGGGTCGCTATTAAGAATAATACAGTAGATGTGTTAGGCTCAGATCACGCCCCACATTTAAAAATTAATAAAGAAAAAGAATACCCTAATACACCATCTGGCATGCCTGGGGTTCAAACAATTTTTCCTGTTATGATAGATCATGTAAATAATGGGAAACTATCCCTTAGTCAACTTATGAACTTAATGTGCGAAAATCCTTGTAAAATTTTTGGTATAAAAAATAAGGGTTACATCAAAGAAAATTTTGATGCTGATCTAACAGTAGTTGACATGAATAAGGAGGTGACCATCAAAAATGAGATGATTGCTAGCAAATGTGGATGGACTCCATTTCACAACTATAAAGTAAAAGGTTTTCCCGTTGGGACAATTGTAAATGGTAAACTTGTTATGGTTGATGGTAAAATTTTAATTGAGTCTAAGGGTAAACCGTTACAATTTTAATATTTTATTTTCAATCAAATCTGCTTTTATTTCATCTAATATTGAAGGATCGTCTATGGTTGCAGGCATCTTGTAAGGTTCATTATCAGCAATCTTTCTCACCGTGCCTCTTAAAACCTTTCCAGATCTTGTTTTAGGAAGCCTTTTAACTATTATTGCTGTTTTAAAAGCTGCCACCGGCCCAACTTTCTCTCGAACCATTCCTATACACTCTTTAATTATTTCTTCATTACTTTGAGAAACACCAGCCTTGAGAGCTAATAATCCTATAGGCAGTTGACCTTTAAGTTTATCGGCAATGCCTATAACTGCACACTCGGCTACTGATTTGTGTTCTGCTAAAACTTCCTCAATTGCACCAGTAGACAATCTATGTCCAGCAACATTAATAATATCATCTGTTCTAGACATTATCCAAACATACCCGTCTTCATCAATATGACCCGCGTCATAAGTTTGATAATAACCAGGATAATTAGTCATATAATTTTCTTTATATCTTTTATCTGCGCCCCATAATGTTGGGAATGTTCCAGGCGGAAGAGGTAATTTTACGACGATGTCTCCCATTTTACCAGGACCAACTTGTTTTCCATCAGAATTTAAAACTTTTAAATCATAACCTGGCACTGGTTTAAAAGCTGAACCATACTTTACTGGAAATTTTTCTATACCGGTGCAACTAGATGTAATTGCCCAGCTAGTTTCAGTTTGCCACCAGTGATCCACCACTGGTGAACCTGAAAGTTTTTCAAACCATTTGATAGTATCTGGGTCCGCTCTTTCACCTGCTAAAAACAATGTATCAAATTGTGATAAATCATATTTTTTAAAATAATTTCCTTCAGGATCTTCTTTTTTAATTGCTCTAATTGCTGTTGGAGCGGTAAAAAGAGATTTAACTTTATGTTCTGATATCACTCGCCAAAACACACCTGCATCTGGGGTCCCAACTGGCTTTCCTTCAAAAAGAATTGTTGTACAACCATAAAACAATGGTCCATATACTATATAGGAGTGACCTACAATCCATCCTATATCGCTTGCAGACCACCATACGTCGTTTGGATTAATATTATAAATATTTTTCATAGTCCACTTAAGAGCTACTATATGTCCACCAATATCTCTTACTATTCCCTTTGGAAGACCAGTGGTACCCGAAGTGTAAAGAATGTAAGCATAATCATTAGCGCCCATCTTCACACATTCTTGTTGTTTTGCATTTTTGTGCGCATCATCCCAAGAAATATCTATTGAGGAATTTAAATCTGCCTTATTTTTTTCTCTTTGAAAAATAATACATTTATCAGGCTTATGATTTGAAAGTTGAAGAGCTTTGTTCAAAAGAGGCTTGTATTCAACAACTCTTCCAGGTTCATAACCACATGAGGCCGAAACTATAATTTTGGCTTTAGAGTCGTCTATTCTACTAGCTAATTCATTTGCAGCAAAACCACCGAAAACTACTGAGTGTATTGCACCTATTCTTCCGCATGCTAGCATAGCGACTACGGCTTCAGGTATCATTGGCATATAAATTATTACTCTATCACCCTTACCGACGCCTTGGTTTACTAAAGCACCAGCAAACAAAGAAACTTTTTCTTTAAGCTGATTGTATGTAAATTTATTTTTTACTCCAGTTATAGGACTGTCATAGATTATAGCTACTTTTTCTCCATTACCGTTGTCTATATGTACGTCAACAGCGTTATAGCAAGTGTTAGTTATACCATCTTCGTACCATTTATAGAATGGGGGATTTGAAGTGTTAAGAATTTTAGACGGTTTTTTATACCAAAAAATTTCGTTTGATACTTTTTTCCAATACTCCTCTTTATTATTTATAGAAGAATCATAAATTTCTTTATATTTGCCGTTCAATTTACCCCCCCTAAATTTTGGTATTTTTACCCATAATAATCACAAATATCCCCAAAAAAAAACCAAAAATGCAGTAAATTCAGGGATTTTTTTCAAAAAAAAAGCTTCACTGTAACTGTTATTTTTATTAAGGTTCGGCCAACTAAACCAGTATTGATTAAATTAATCTTTAACTGGATAGTTTAATATTAAACTAAACGAAAACTAAACAAACGAGGGAGGTTTTCATGAAAAAACTAGGTCTAATAGCTTTAGCCACTCTTACCTTTTTAGGTATTACGAGTTCAGCTAATGCTGCGACTGCATTGTTACAGACTAATGATTTCGTAGGAATATCATTCTGGCTTGTATCAATGGGAATGATTGCGACGACTGTATTCTTCTTTTCAGAAAGAGGTACGGTAGCTGCATCGTGGAGAACTTCAATAACAGTAGCAGGACTTGTTACTGGTGTTGCATTCGTTCACTACATGTATATGAGAGAAGTTTGGGTAACAACTGGAGAGACACCAACAGTATACAGATATATTGATTGGTTAATTACAGTCCCACTTCAAATGATAGAATTCTATCTAATCTTGGCAGCAGTAAGAAAAGTGCCAGGGTCTATATTCTGGAAACTATTAATTGGTTCATTAGTAATGTTAATCGGTGGATACTTAGGAGAAGCTGGTTACATTCAACCATTTGTAGGTTTCGTAATCGGAATGGCTGGATGGATTTACATCTTGTTTGAAATCTTCTCAGGTGAAGCAGGAACATTAGCTGCAAAAAGTGGTAATAAAGCTATGACAACTGCTTTCAGCGCAATGAGAATTATCGTTACTATCGGTTGGGCAATATATCCTTTAGGATATATCTTCGGTTACTTGACTGGTGGAGTAGACGAAAATGCATTGAACATAATTTATAATTTAGCTGACTTTATCAATAAGATCGCTTTCGGTCTTGTGATTTGGGCTGCTGCAATGCAAAATACTAGATTAGCATCAAGATAATCTAAATTTATAATAGGGCGGGTATGTTTTGCATACTTGCCCTATTTTTTTTAATACATATATTTAGCTAATGGCAAAAATTACCTACGTAGACTCAAAAGGAGAAAGCCGCACAATTAATGTTGATAATGGCTTAACAGTCATGGAAGGTGCCGTTCAAAATAATATACCAGAGATCGATGCTGATTGCGGAGGCTCAATGGCTTGCGCTACTTGCCACGTTTATGTCAAAGAGGAATGGTATGAAAAATTAAACAAACCTGAGGAAGCAGAACAAGATATGATAGACATGGCATATGAACCAAAAAAAAATAGCAGACTGAGTTGTCAGATTTCTGTGTCAGATGAAATTGATGGTCTTACAGTAACAACACCTGCGAAACAATCATAATGAAAAATTTTGACGCTATTATCATAGGAGCTGGACCAGTCGGATTATTTGCGGTTCACCAACTTGGTTTGAAAGGTTTAAACGCAGTTGTAATAGACAATTTAGATAAAGCAGGGGGTCAATGCATCGAACTTTATCCCGATAAACCCATTTACGACATTCCAGCAGTTCCTGAGTGTACAGGAGAGGAATTAACTTTAAAACTTCAAAAACAGATTGAACCGTTTAAAACTGATTTTTTTTTAAATGAGAGAGTTGAAGAGTTAAAAGAAGATAAAAATAATTGGGTAGTTAAAACAAGTAAAAAAAATGAATTTCGGTCACCAAATATAATCATAGCCGGTGGAGTTGGTTCATTTGAACCAAGAAAACTTCAGGTTAAAGAAGCAGAAAAATTTGAGGGCAAATATTTATTTTATTCAGTAAAAAATAAGGAAGAATTCAAAAATAAAAATATTTCTATTTTTGGTGGGGGTGACTCTGCTTTAGATTGGGCATTAGAGTTGTCTAAATTTTCTAATATTTCTCTTATTCATAGAAGAGATGAATTTCGAGGCGCCCAACATACAATAAATGAAATTAAAAAACTTGAGAAAACAGGAAAAGTCTCAATAAAAACACCCTGCCAACTTGTATCTATCAGTGGAGATAAATACTTAGAGTCGATTAAAGTTAAATTTGATAACGGGAAAACTGAAAATATAAAAACAGATGTGATTTTAAGTTTTTTTGGATTAGTCATGAAACTCGGGCCAATTGCGGAATGGGGTCTTGGTATGAACAAAAAAACCATTGAGGTAAACACAATAAATTTTGAAACTAATAAAAAAGGTATTTTTGCTGCTGGAGATATTTGTTCGTACCCAGGCAAACTTAAATTGATATTATCAGGTTTTCACGAGGTAGCCTTGGCTTCAGTTGAATGTTTTAAGCGCGCTAGACCTAATGAAAAATATAGATTTGAATTTACAACTTCCTCCAAAACAATTAAGGGAAGATTAGGTAAAAAATGATAGAACTACTTACCGCTGACACTCCAAACGGTAAGAAAATATCAATCATGCTTGAAGAGATAAATTTCAAATATAAAGTCACAAAAATAAATATTTTTAAAGATGAACAATTTAAACCAGAATTTAAAAAAATCAGCCCTTTCAGCAAGACCCCAGTTATAATCGATCATGAAACAAACGAGAGTCTTTTTGAGACCGGGGCAATTTTGATCTATTTAGCTGAAAAAAGTGGAAAGTTTTACAATAAAGACCAAAGAACAAAAATTAATCAGTGGCTTATGGGTCAGGTAGCATATATTGGACCGATGCTTGGTCAACATCATCAGTTTCATTATTACAATCCCGGTAAAAGTAAATTTGGAGAAGATAGATATTTTAAAATATCACGCAGAATATATAAGGAATTAGATGAAAGATTATCTAATTCAAATTATTTGGCAGGAGAAAATTATACTATCGCAGATATTGCAACATTTCCGTGGATTGCTAGACATAAATGGCACGATATAGGATTAAAAAACTTTGCAAATTTGACTAGATGGTATTTAGAAATTTCAGATAGAGATGCTGTTAAAAAAGGATATGATCTTTTAAAAAATGGAGATAAAATCCCTAAAGTTTAATCCTCAACGAAGATTTTTTCATCTCTTTCATGATTTTCTTGAGCCTCGATTGACAAAGTTGCTATTGGTCTTGCTATAAGTCTTTTAATTCCAATAGGTTCACCCGTCTCCTCACAAAAACCATATGTTCCTTCTTTAAGTCTTCTTAATGCCGAGTCAATTTTGGATAATAACTTCCTACTTCTGTTCAAAGCTCTCATCTCAACAGATTTATCTGTTAAAGAGGATGCTTGATCAACAATATCTGCTGAGGAAACATTATCGTCAGAAGAATTAAGCATATTGCCTAGACTATTTGACTTAACGATGTCTCTTTTCCAATTAATAAGCTCCTCTGTAAAAAATTTTTTGTGTTTTGCACACATATATTTCTCTTTTTCGTTAGGAACGTATTTTTTTTTTGTACTTTTTTTCACCATTTTATAAGCTGCGAAGTATATGTTTGAAATTAAGAGTGTCAATAGACATTAAATTGTATAAATTTAATTATGATTAAACAAAAAAATATAGATAAAGTCTTTAATCTATTCTTATTTACTCATTTGTTAATATGGACCTTAGTCCCGTTTTTAACTAATAGAAACCTACCTCTCGACACGATCGAAGCACTTGCCTGGGGTAGTAATTTAGAGTGGGGTTATAGTAAACACCCACCTTTAAGCGCTTATTTAAGTGAATTTTTTTATTTAATTTTTGGAAACAATGATTGGGCATATTATTTGTTAAGTCAAATCTGTGTTGTTTTATCATTCATAGTGATTTTTAGATTTTCAAAAGAATTTTTTAAAAATTCTTATCTTGCTCTTTTATCAGTTGTTGTATTAGAAGGCATTTATTTTTATAATTTCACAACGCCAGAATTTAATGTGAATATTGCTCAATTACCTTTTTGGTCTTTAACAATTTATTTTTCTTGGAGATGCATTAAAAAGGAGAAGCAATTAGATTACATTTTTTTAGGTTTATTTGCTGGATTAGGCATCCTATCTAAATATTTATTTATCTACCTAGTTATAGGAATAAGTTTATTATTTTTTTATTTAATTAAAAAAAGAAAAAAAATATTTTTAAAGAATTATTTAGCTGCAATTTTGACAACTTGTCTAGTTTTGCTACCTCACATCATTTGGTTAATTAATAATCAATTTCCTTCAATAGAGTATGGTTTCAGTAGAACAGGGGGGGTTGGCAATTTTTTTGAACACTTCTCTTTACCTTTAATTTTTTTGGTGAAACAAACACTTTTACTTATACCTTTTTTATTTTTAATTTTTCTTATTGTAAAAAGAGTGAAAATAAAAAAAAAATTTAATGACTCAAAAACAATTTTTTTATTTTTTTCAGTTTTAATTCCAATTTTATTGATTTTTATAACATCGATGATTTTTGGAATAAAAATAAGAACTATGTGGATGACGCCTTTTTATTTATTTTTCGGTGTACTTAGTTTACATTTATTTAAAATTAATTTTAATTATTTTTCAATTAAGAAATTTATTTTTGTTTTTTCATTTTTTTTCATTCTTTCTCCAATATTATATGGATATATTTCAATCACCGAGACTACCAAAAGAACAGACTTTTATGGAAAACAAATATCTGAGCTTGTGAAAAGAAAATGGGATAAAAACTTTTCAAATCAAATTTCTATAGTTGTTGGCGATGAATGGTATGCGGGTAATTTATCTTATCATTTAGAATCTAGACCGAAATGGTTCAGTAAGCTCAGTGAAAAACAATTAAAAACGATTGATAATGAAGGCGTAATTTATGTAGGAAATCCAGAAATTTTAAAAAAAATATGTCCAGGAACTTTTGGATCTATAAAGCCAGTAGGATACTGTATGATAGGTGAAAAATGGTAAAGTTTTTAATAATGATACCTGTGTTTAATGACTGGGACTCACTTAAAAAGTTGCTTGTAAATATCGACAATGAAATAAAAAATTTAAAATCAATCCACGTAAAATGTCTAATTATAAACGACTCTTCGTCAATAGCGCTTAAAAATTTACCTAAAGTGCAAAATATTAAAGAACTTGTAATTATAAATATGTTAGAAAACAAAGGTCATGCTCGTTGTAATGCTTTTGGGATAAGGTTTCTTTCTAGTAGTAACACTATTGACTTTGACCATTTGATACTTATGGATAGTGACGGAGAAGATAGGCCAGAGGAATTAAAAAGTTTAATAAATAAGTCTCTTGAAAATAGAGATGTTTCAGTCGTTGCAAAAAGAATTAAAAGGTCTGAAGGTATTCTTTTTCAATTATTATATAAATTTCACAAAATAATAACTTTTTTATTTACTGGAAATAATATAAATTTTGGAAACTATTCTTGTTTAACCAAAAAAGACGTAAAAGTATTATCAGATAAATCTAGTTTATGGAGTAGTTTTTCTGGCTCGTTTAAAAAACATATAAAAAATTACAACGAAATTGATTCAGAAAGGGGCCTAAGATATTTTGGTCCCTCTAAAATGTCTTTTTTTAAGCTTCTTATCCACTCTTTTGCGATTTTAGGAGTTTTTAAATTTATAGTTTTTACTAGAGTTACCTTACTTTTCTTAATTTCTCTGCTTATCAATGTAATGATATTTAAAAGTTTTTATTTTTATATCTTTCAATTTATTTTAATATTTTTTTGTATTTTGGTTTTTTTAGTTTCGAAAAGAGAGAGCAAATCTGCATTAATTAACTCTGATAAAAATATCGATAATGTTGAAACTCTTTTACAACAATAAGTTGAAATAAGAGTCTAAATAAGAGTCAAAAGTGAATCAAAACAAGAACATCTGCTATTTTTAATAAAAGAATTATTAGTAAGTTAAATCAATATTATGGAGTATATTGTTTTAATGTCAAAATCTCTTACTTGTCATTGTAAAAAAGTAAAACTTGAAGTTGAACTAGGTGAAAGTTTAAAAAACCTTATAAAGTGCAATTGTTCAATTTGTATTAGAAGAGGCGCGGTTATGGCAATAGTGAAATCAGAGAATATTAGATTAATAAAAGGTAAAGAAATTTTAAAAACATATCAATTTCACACAAAAGTAGCGAAGCATTTTTTTTGCTCTAATTGTGGAATTTACACACATCACTATCAGAGGCGAAATCCAAAAATGGTTGGAATAAATGTTGCATGTCTCGAGGGCAAAGAAGAAATTAACTTTAAACAATATAAAGTTTTAGATGGTCAAAATCATCCATTAGATAAAAAATGACAGAAGAAAATTTAATTTTTTCTAAAATTAAAAAAAAGTATTTAAATTTTTTAAGAAAACAGGAAGTTTTAGGACAACCCTTTTATGATAAATTAGGTCAATTAAAAAATTTCTATATTCCGATCTGCAATTCGATATATAAAAAATTCACAAAAAACAAAAAGAAAACTATTATCGTAGGTCTTTCAGGAGGACAAGGTTCTGGTAAAACAACAATAACCCAAATTTTAAAAATCATAATAGGTATTAAATATAATTTGGATGTTATCAGTTTTTCAATTGATGATTATTACAAAACACAAAAAGAGAGATTAGAAATGTCAAAAAAAGTAAGTAAATTATTTCGAACTAGAGGAGTTCCTGGTACTCATGATACCTCACTTCTATTCAAACATTTGAAAACACTAAAAAAAGATTTTTCAAAACCAATTTTAATTCCAACATTTGATAAATCAACGGATGATAGAAATAAAAAAAATAAATGGAAAAAAATTAAAAAAAAACCTGACGTAGTTATATTTGAGGGCTGGTGTGTTGGTGCTAAGCCTCAAAAATTAAAAAATTTAAAAAAACCTATAAATGTACTTGAAAATAAAGAGGATAAAAATTTGACTTGGAGAAAGAAAGTTAATAATGAACTAAGATTAAAATATAAAAAAATATTTAATAAGATCGATTTTTTAATTTATTTAAAAGTCCCGAGCTTTAACAGTGTTATGAAATGGAGATTATTACAAGAAAAAAAATTGAAAAAAAAATCAAAAGGAAAAAAGATTATGTCAAATATGCAGGTAAAAAAATTTGTAATGTATTACGAGAGAGTAACTAAAGACATGTTTTTAGATTTGAAAAGAAATGCAGACATATTAATACACTTGGATAAAAAACATAGGTTAAAGAACTTAAAAACAAATTAATGATTATGAAAAAAATATTTTTTTTAATAGTAATATACTTTTCATTTAAAAATATTAACGCAGAAAATAATTTAATCTTTTTTTTAGAATCTGCGTTTAAAAATAATCCTAAACTTAATGCAGAAAGAAAGAATTACGAGTCAATTAAACAAAACGTGAATATTTCAAGAAGTGAATACCTGCCAAGTCTAACAATTACTGGCACACAGAGCAGCACAGAGTCTTTTAACAGAACAGATAATTCTGGGTCAAAATTAAACGATATAAATTTGAATACTGAAACAAAATCAATTTCGATCGACCAAAAAATATTTCAAGGCTTTAAAGGATATAACAATCTTAAAAAGTCACAAATAGAAGTGGAAAAAGCATCTTTTGAATTAAAAAAAGCAGAACAAGAAATATTATTAAACTCCCTCTCTGCTTTTTATGATCTTATTTTTAAAGTAAAAAGCAAAAACTTTAATCTTGCTAATGTTGATTTATTTGAAAGACAAGTAGAGTCAGATAAAGCAAGATTACAAAAAGGTGAAATTACTTTATCAGATTTGGCTCAGTCAGAGTCATCACTTGCAGGAGCTAACGCTCAATTGATAACAGCTGAGACTGATTTAATTAATTCCAAAACAATTTTTGAAAAAATAACCAGAGCTTCTCCCCCAGATGATTTGACGGTAATTGATTACATTAATCTAAAACTACCAAAAAGTTTGCCAGAGGCATTAATTACATCTAAAAGAAGTAATCCAACCTTATTAATTGCTAAAATGGACTCTTTAATAGCTGAAAAAGACTTTAATATAGAAAAAGCAAAGCTAGCACCATCTGCAAGTATTAACTACACAAAATCAGAAAATCAGGAGTTTAGCTCCTCTGTTGATGAGATTGATGAGGAAACTTTAAAAGCAACTATAAAATGGCCGATAATTCAAGGGGGTAAAAACTATTCAAGTGTTAAACAATCAAAACTTATTAAGCAAAAAAAAAAGCTACTTTTTAAAGAGGTCCAAAATCAAGTAAATTCAAATACAACAAATGCTTGGTCTAATTATCAATCTTCAAAAAGCGTTTTATCTGCAACGCAAGCTCAGCTAAAAGCTGCTGAAATAGCTAATGAAGGCATTACTTTAGAATATGACTCAAGCAATACAAGATCAACGCTTGAGTTAATTCAGTCAAGAAGCCTTCTTTTAAATGCAAGAATTTCGAACGCTAAAGCAGAGAGAGATTTCATTATTTCTCAATTTAACCTTTTAGATCAAATAGGTAAATTAGACCTTAATTCTATTAAAAACTAAGTTTTATTATTTAAATAATCTCATCTATTTTATATATTGCAAAAAAGAACAAAATGTGTACATTTAATGTATCGATTCGTTAATTAAAAAAGGATAAAAAATGACAAAAAATAACTTGAAGGTAGTGAAATCAGACAACAAAAAAAACCAAGAATTAAAAGAAAAAAATAAGTCCCTTGAGGCTGCAATTAATCAAATAGATCAAAATTTTGGAAAAGGCTCAGTTATGAGACTTGGCCAGCAAGAAGCGCTAGATGTAGAGGCAATTTCAACAGGCTCTTTAAGCCTAGATTTAGCTCTAGGAATAGGAGGTCTTCCAAAAGGTAGAATAATTGAGATTTATGGACCAGAGTCTTCAGGAAAAACAACTTTAGCATTACAAGTAGTTGCTGAAGCACAGAAAGCTGGAGGAATATGTGCTTTTGTAGATGCAGAACATGCAATGGATCCTGCTTATGCAAAAAAACTAGGAGTCAAAACAGATGAATTATTAATTTCTCAACCAGATACAGGTGAACAAGCTTTAGAAATTACAGACACATTAATAAAATCGGGTTCAGTATCAGTTTTAGTTGTAGACTCAGTTGCAGCTTTAACTCCTAAAGCCGAATTAGAAGGTGAGATGGGAGATCATCACGTTGGTTTACAATCAAGATTGATGAGTCAAGCACTTAGAAAAATAACTGGCTCAGTTTCAAAATCAAACACAATGGTCATCTTTATAAACCAAATAAGAATGAAAATTGGAGTTATGTTTGGTAATCCAGAGACTACTTCTGGTGGAAATGCCTTAAAATTTTATTCTTCTGTAAGAATGGACATTAGAAGAATTGGAGCTATTAAAGATAAAGATCAAATAATCGGGAATACTACTAGAGTTAAAGTAATTAAAAATAAAGTTGCACCACCATTTAAAGTTGTAGAATTTGATTTAATGTATGGAAAAGGCATTAGTAAAAATGGTGAGCTTATAGATTTAGGTGCAAAAGCAGATATTATAGAAAAATCTGGAGCCTGGTACGCCTATAAAGGTGAAAAAATAGGACAAGGCAAAGAAAACGCCAAACTTTATTTAGAAAAAAATTCTAATATCGCTGATGAAATAGAAAAAGCTATAAGAGAAAAAGCCGGTATGATTGCAAAGGAAATGGAAGGCAATCCATCTCCAAAAGAAAAAATTAGCAAAGAAGATTAATAGCCATCTCAAAACGGGAGAGTAATCTCCCGTTTCCCATAAAACATCAACCTTTAATTGATTTATTCAACATTTAGTGTGTCCAAAAATAGACCTAAAAATTCATATATACAAATTGGTTCATTTTGGTTTTAATATAACATTAAACAAAAGGGGGAAAAATGAGTACACAACAAGCATCAAGCTCGAAAGTGTCATCATCTTTAGATACCTCTCATTTGAAGGTTAAATTTCCATTTAAAGCTAAATATGGAAACTACATTAACGGAAAATTTGTAGAACCTAAATCTGGAAAGTATTTTGATAATACTACTCCAATCACTAATGAAGTTATCTGTAAGGTGCCACGATCGAATGAAAAAGACGTTAATTTTGCTCTTGACGCAGCCCACGCAGCTTTTCCTGCATGGGGTAAAACATCAATCACAGAGAGATCAAATATTCTCTTGAAGATTGCAGACGTCATAGAGAAAAATTTAAACGTTTTAGCAACAGCAGAGTGTTTAGACAATGGTAAGCCAATCAGAGAATGTATGGCTGCAGATTTACCTTTGGTAATTGATCATTGGAGATATTTTGCAGGAGTAATAAGAGCAGAGGAAGGTTCAGTTGCTGAAATCAGTAACAGTGAATATTCTTACCATATACCTGAGCCACTAGGTGTAGTTGGTCAGATTATACCATGGAACTTCCCATTATTAATGGCTACATGGAAATTAGCACCAGCATTGGCAGCAGGAAACTGTGTAGTTTTAAAACCAGCTGAACAAACACCAGCATCAATAATGCTTTTGATGGAACTTATCGGAGATCTATTACCAGCAGGTGTTGTTAATGTTGTAAGCGGATATGGTCTTGAAGCGGGTAAACCACTTGCATCTTCTAAAAGAATTAAGAAGATAGCATTTACTGGTGAAACTACGACTGGACGTTTAATAATGCAGTACGCATCTCAAAACTTAATTCCAATCACTTTAGAATTAGGTGGTAAATCGCCAAACATTTTCTTTGAAGATGTAATGGCTAAAGATGACGACTTCTTTGATAAATGTTTAGAAGGTTTTGCTATGTTTACGCTTAACCAAGGAGAAGTTTGCACTTGTCCAAGTAGAGCTTTAATTCAGAAATCTATCTATGACAAATTTATGGAAAAAGCGATTGCAAGAACTAAAGCTGTAAAACAAGACAATCCTTTAAAAATGGAAACCATGATAGGAGCTCAAGCCTCATTAGAACAAATGGAAAAAATCAAATCTTATCTAGATTTAGGTAAGAAAGAGGGTGCGAAAGTTCTAACTGGTGGAAGCATCGCTAAATTAAATAGCGGTTTGGAAAAAGGAAACTATATCCAACCGACTATTTTTGAAGGAAAAAACAATATGCGAATATTCCAAGAAGAGATTTTTGGACCAGTTGTATCAGTTACAACTTTCAAAGATGAGAAAGAAGCATTAGAGATAGCTAATGATACTCTTTATGGACTTGGCGCAGGTGTTTGGACTAGAGATGGAAACATTGCATACAGAATGGGAAGAGGTATCGAAGCAGGTAGAGTTTGGACAAACTGTTACCACGCATACCCAGCTCACGCTGCATTTGGTGGATACAAACAGTCAGGTATCGGAAGAGAAACTCACAAAATGATGTTAAATCATTACAGACAAGTGAAAAATTTACACGTGTCATACAGTGAGAAAAAATTAGGCTTCTTTTAACCAATAATATATAATGGCCCATGATTCTTAATCATGGGCCGAAATATACAAATGAAAGTATCATTCACATTATCAGCAAAGAAACTACTCAATGAAATTAAAGAAGTTCACGGTAATGACCTTTTGTTTCATCAATCGGGTGGATGCTGCGATGGTAGCGCGCCTATGTGCTTTCCAGCAAAAGAATATCAAGTAGGAAATAGCGACGTAAAGCTAGGAGAAGTAGATGGAACCCCTTTTTATATGAATGAAGATCAATATGAAAAATGGAAACATACAGATTTGACTATTGATGCTGTTAAGGGAATTGGAGGCATGTTTTCCCTAGATAATGGAACAGGGCAAAGATTTTTAACAAAATCTGAAATTTGCGTAGTAGTTGACAACGATAAAAAAGCTACAAACTAATCTCTTTATAGACAAGTTCTAAAATATCTGTATTTAATTAAATATGGGTCAAATTTTACTTACAGATGTCAGGAAAAAATTCTTAGATTACTTTAAAAAAAACGATCACAAGATTGTAGACTCTAGTAACTTAGTTCCAAACAATGATCCTACCCTGATGTTCACCAACTCCGGCATGGTTCAATTTAAAAATGTTTTTACAGGTTTAGAAAAAAGAGATTATAAAACAGCCACAACATCTCAAAAATGTGTAAGAGCCGGTGGAAAACATAATGATTTAGAAAACGTAGGATACACACCAAGACACCATACTTTTTTTGAAATGCTTGGAAATTTTTCCTTTGGAGATTACTTTAAAGAGCAGGCAATTATTCATGCTTGGAATTTATTAACAAAAGATTTTCAATTGCCCAAAGAAAAACTTTCCGTAACAGTTTATCATGAAGATGAAGAGTCATTTAAACTTTGGAAAAAAATAGCAGGGTTAAGTGATGATAAAATAATAAAAATAGCAACTTCAGATAACTTTTGGTCAATGGGAGACACTGGTCCATGTGGTCCTTGCTCAGAAATTTTTTACGATCACGGCGAAAAATTAAAAGGAGGACCTCCAGGAAGCCCAGATCAAGATGGAGATAGATTTATTGAGATATGGAATTTAGTATTTATGCAGTACGAGCAAATCTCAAAAAATAAAAGAATAAATTTACCAAAACCATCAGTAGATACTGGGATGGGCCTTGAAAGAATGACAGCTGTCCTTCAAGGGACCCATGATAATTATAAGATTGATCACTTTAAAAAAATTATGGGTGCATCTTCCGATTTATTGAAGTCACCTATAAATGAGTCAACTATTGCGAGTCACAGAGTTATTGCAGATCATTTAAGGGCTAGCAGTTTTTTAATCGCTGAAGGAATATTACCTTCTAATGAAGGAAGAGGATATGTTTTAAGAAGAATCATGAGACGTGGAATGAGACACGCACATTCTTTAGGAAGCAAAGATCCTGTTTTTTATAAGTTATTTGATATTTTATTAAATGAAATGAAAAGTAGTTATCCTGAATTAATTACTGGTAAAGAATTAATTATTGAGACTTTAAAAAATGAGGAAGAAAAATTTTCTTCGCTTTTAGAAAGAGGAATGAGAATACTTGATGAAAATTTGACTAAAGTTTCAAATAGAACATTTCCAGGGTCAACAGCATTTAAATTATATGACACTTATGGTTTCCCTTTAGATCTAACCGCCGACATATTAAAAGGGAAGGGAATTAAAGTAGATAATGTTGGTTTTGAAAAGGAGATGGAAAAAAGTAAAGCTCTTGCACGAGCTAATTGGAAAGGTTCCGGAGATAGATCTGTTGAAGAAAGATGGTTTAAAATAAGAGAAGAAATAAATCCAACTGAATTTTTAGGTTATGAATTTGATAAAGCAGAGGGTGTTGTTATCAAAATTTCAAAAGACGGTAAGTTTGTAGATTCAGCTAGCACTGGAGATGAGGTAGAGGTTATAACAAATCAAACCCCTTTTTATGGAGAGTCAGGCGGTCAAGTTGGTGACCAGGGTTATATTTTTAACTCAAATTGTAAAATAAAGATTAACGATACTCAGAAAAAAATGGGAGATTTATTTGTTCATTATGGAAAAATTGAAAAAGGCTCAATATCAATTATGCAAAACGTTAATTTAGAAATAGATGTTTTAAAAAGAAATGACTCTAAAGCTTATCATTCAGCAACTCATTTATTACATGAGGCATTAAGAAGAACTTTAGGAAAACATGTCACTCAAAAAGGTTCGTTAGTTTCACCTGAGAGGCTAAGATTTGACTTTAGTCATAATAAGCCCATTGAAAAAGATGAAATGATAAAAATAAATAAAATTGTAAACGAAATAGTAGTTGGTTCTACTGATGTACAGACAAGAATAATGACTCCAAAAGAAGCAGTAAGCATGGGTGCATTAGCATTATTTGGTGAAAAATATGGAGAAGAAGTGAGAGTAGTTTTTATGGGAAAGGAAAATAACGGTTTTTTCTCAACTGAATTATGTGGAGGCACTCACGTTAAAAATACTAAAGAAGTTGGTAAATTTAAAGTTATAAGCCAGTCTTCGATCGCCTCAGGAGTTAGGAGAGTTGAGGCGTTAAGAGATAAACATTTAGAAGTTTATGAAAAAACGCAAAAACAAGATAAATCCCAAAAAGAGTTAAATTTAAAAGATGAGATTACATTAATTAAAAAAGAATTACATAAACTAAAAATAAATCCAGATTATAAAGATAATTTAGATTTAACCGAAAACTTAAAAAATTTAAATAAACAGCTTAGTAAAGTAAAAATTGAAACTATTAAGAAAGATAAAAGCAAAAATATAATACAGGACAAAAAAATTGGAGATGTAATAATTCGAGAACAAATTTTGAAAGATTTTCCCTCTAAAGAATTAAGAAGTATTATAGACGAAGGAAAAAAAGATATTAAATCAGGGATAGTAGTAGGTATTTCCACATTTGAAAATAAAGTTGGTTTAGCTGTAGGAATTACTAAAGATTTAACCTCAAAATATGATGCTATTGATTTGGTAAAAGCTGCTTCTGTTATTCTAGGAGGCAAAGGAGGTGGAGGTAGAAAAGATTTTGCTCAAGCAGGGGGAGTAAATAAAGATAAAATTAAAGAAGCTTTTAAAGAAATTTCTAAAAAAATTAGTTAAGTTTTTTCTTTAAATTTCTATCAATTGTTTCTAAGAATTGATTTGTTGTTAGATATTTAGTTGATTTATCAATTAAGATTGCCAAATCCTTTGTCATTGATCCGCTCTCAACAGTTTTAATACATACTTCTTCAATATTAGTTGAAAATTTAATTAGTTCTTCATTTCCGTCGAGTTTTCCTCTGTGAGCTAAACCTCTTGTCCATGCAAATATTGAAGCAATAGGATTTGTAGAAGTTTCTTTTCCTTGTTGGTGCATTCTATAATGCCTTGTTACCGTTCCATGCGCAGCTTCAGACTCTACAGTTTTACCATCTGGCGTCATTAGTACACTAGTCATAAGGCCTAAAGACCCAAATCCCTGTGCAACAGTATCGGATTGAACGTCACCATCATAATTTTTACATGCCCAAATATATCCACCATTCCATTTCATAGCACAGGCAACCATGTCATCAATTAATCTATGCTCATAAGAAATATTTGCTTTTTTAAATTTATCAGAAAATTCTTTATCAAATACTTCTTGGAATAGATCCTTAAACCTTCCATCGTATGCCTTAAGAATTGTATTCTTAGTCGACAGATAAACCGGCCATTTTCTAACTAGTCCATAATTCATACATGCTCTTGCAAAGTCTTTAATTGAATCATCTAAATTATACATCGTTAGAGCTGTTCCTGAGCTAGGAAAATCAAACACTTTAAATTCTTTTTTACTTTTTCCGTCTTTTGAAATCCATTTGACTTCAAGATTACCTTCACCTGGTACTAAAAAATCAGTAGCTCTATATTGATCTCCAAAAGCATGTCGTCCAATTACAATCGGTTGAGTCCAACCCGGAACTAATTTTGGGACATTTTTACAAATAATTGGCTCTCTAAAAACTGTCCCACCTAAAATATTTCTAATAGTTCCATTAGGCGATCTCCACATTTTCTTTAATTTAAATTCTTCTACACGCGCCTCGTCTGGGGTAATAGTCGCGCATTTTACCCCAACACCATATTGTTTAATTGCCTTAGCCGCATCTATTGTAATCTGATCATCAGTTTTATCCCTACTTTTCATACCCAAATCGTAATATTTTAGATCAAGCTCAAGATAGGGTTTTATCAGCTTATCTTTAATAAAAGACCATATAATTCTGGTCATTTCGTCACCATCTAACTCAACTATTGGATTTTTAACCTTTATTTTTGACATAAATATAAATTGATTATGTGTAATTTTTATACATATTAATGAGAAATTATCAAACTTTAAAACTATATGATTAATAACATTTTTCCTAAAATACATAATGAGGGCTACAAATTTCTTGCGATTTCAATAATTGCAACCTTAGCTTCTTTATTGTTTTCTATAATTCTCACTCTTTTATTTTTATTATTAACAATATGGGTTTATTATTTTTTTAGAGACCCAGATAGAGTATCAATTAATAATGATAGTTTTTATGTAAGCCCCGCAGACGGTTTGATAACTCAAATTGTTGAAACCAAAGGTCCTTCAGAATTAAACCTTAATGAAACATCATTTACAAGAATAAGTATTTTTATGAATGTTTTTAATTGCCATGTAAATAGATCACCAGTGTCTGGATCAGTGAGTGATATTTTTTATAAACCTGGTAAGTTTGTTAATGCTTCATTAGATAAAGCAAGTGAAGAAAACGAGAGAAATTATTTTAAAATTACATCCAAAAAAGGAGAGGAAATTATTGTTGTACAGATTGCAGGCCTAATAGCTAGAAGAATAGTTACACAAGTTAATATAAATGAAAATTTATCTCAGGGACAAAGAATTGGAATGATCAGATTTGGAAGTAGAGTCGATTTATACATTCAAAATAAAAAAATTTTAGCACAAGTCGGACAAAATGTGACAGCAGGAGAATCTCTATTAGCAAAAGACTAATAAATAAAATCAAATGGAAGAAAAAAAATTTAAATTAGTTGGCTCCAAAAAAACAAGATATTTGCTCCCTAACCTTTTAACAATAGTTGGAGTTTGCTTAGGTATAAGTTCCATTAAATTTTCCATAGATCAAAATTTTAATCTAGCCGTAATTTTCATTTTATTAGCGGCGATTTTAGATGCCTTAGATGGCAGAATAGCAAGACTAATTAAAGGGACTTCAGATTTTGGAAAAGAGTTAGACTCCCTCACTGATTTTGTGAGTTTCGGTATTGCGCCAGCTTTAATAATTTATTTTTGGGAACTTAACACATTTGGTAAATTAGGTTGGACGATAACTCTCTTATATTCAGTCTGTTGTGTTTTAAGACTCGCAAGGTTCAATTTAACAAACATAAATAAAAATGAGGTTTGGAAAATGAATTATTTTGAGGGAATTCCTTCACCGATTGGCGCTATATTAATTTTGCTTCCTTTAATTTATGAGATAAGTGATTTAAAACAGTTTTTCAATCCCAAAATTTTAGTACCATATATCACCATCCTAGTTTCTATTATGTTAATAAGTAAAATACCAACTTTTTCCTTTAAAAAAATTTCTGTTCCTTCGAAATTAACTATATTTATTTTATTATTTGCCGTACTATCATTTGTTTCTTTAATGTTTTATACTTTTGAAACTTTATTATTATTTGGTTTTATATATGTTTTGACAATACCTTTGTCAGCCTTCATGTTTTTGAAAAACAAAAACAGTTTAAAAGACAACTTCAATGATGACGATCATGAAGATATTCTTTAATGAAAAAAAATAAATCTTCCAAAAATTGGATTATAAATCAACATAGGGATGAATACTTTAAACAATCTAGATCACTTGGTTACAGATCTAGAGCCGCATTTAAACTACTAGAATTAAATAAAAAATTTAATTTTTTAAAAAAAAATTCAAAAGTTCTTGATTTAGGCGCTGCCCCGGGTGGATGGTCCCAAGTTGCAAGTAATTATTGCACCAAAGGAAAGGTTATGTCTGTTGATCTAAAGCAAATGACAGAATTAAAAAATGTTAAATTTCTTATGATGGATTTTAGGGTAAACGAATCAAAAAAAGCTATTGAGAAATTTTTTGGTGATAAAATCAGTGTTATTTTGTCTGATATGGCTGCTAATACCACCGGAAATAAAGATCTTGATTGTATAAGGACCAATGAGCTTTGCATGGAAGCCTTAAAGTTTTCATTGAGTGTTTTAGACAATAGTGGCGTCATTATATCAAAATTATTCAATGGACAAGACTTTGAGGCGGTTAAAAAATTTGCTTTAAGCAATTTTAAAAAAGTAAGATTTTTTAAACCAAAATCTAGCAAAGATCACTCAAAAGAAACTTATATACATTGTTGCGGATTAAAGACTTTATAAAATAATAAAATTGTATATAAGTTTATATGGAACTAATTAAAGAAGCCTTAACTTTCGATGATGTTTTGTTGCTACCTAGACACTCAACAATTCTTCCAAATCAAACAAATATAAGCTTAAATCTTTCAAAAAAATTAAAATTAAATGTTCCATTCTTATCTGCTGCAATGGACACAGTCACAGAGTATGAGATGGCTTTAGAAATGGCAAAACAGGGAGGATTAGGTATTATTCATAGAAATCTATCGGCACAAGAGCAAAGTTTACAGGTTAAGAAAATAAAGAAAAAAAATCTTAAAGTCGGGGCTGCGATTGGCACGAGCTCAAATGATATTTATAGAGCAAAATTATTGTCAGATAATGATGTTGACATGATAATTATTGATACAGCTCATGGAGATAGTAAGAAAGTATTTCAAACAGTTTATAATATTAAAAAAATCAATAAAAGGAATTTAATTTGTGTAGGTAACATAGCAACAGGAGAAGCCGCAAACTCATTATATAATGTTGGTGCCGACATTGTTAAAGTAGGTATAGGCCCAGGCTCTATTTGCACAACGAGAATGATTGCTGGAATAGGCGTTCCACAAATAACTGCACTCTCAAATGTAAAGAAAAAATTAAAAAAGAAAAATATTAAAATTATTTCAGACGGAGGAATTAAATTTTCTGGAGATATTATTAAAGCTATTGCGGCAGGAGCAGATGCTATTATGATGGGTTCAATTTTTGCCGGCACAAAAGAAAGTCCAGGAAAAAAGTTCAAAATTAGAAATAAATATTATAAAAATTATAGAGGGATGGGATCTATCGGAGCGATGTCTGCTGGATCTTCAAATAGGTATTTTCAGGAAAACTTTAAAGATAGATCTAAATTTATTGCTGAAGGAGTAGAGGGTCGTGTTGAGTATAAAGGACCGCTTTCCAAAATTATTTATCAACTGCAAGGGGGTCTAAGATCGTCCATGGGTTATATAGGAGCAAAAAACTTAAAAGATATAAAAAAAAATGCTAAGTTTATAAAAATAACTAAAGCAGGTTTTTATGAAAGCATGGTTCACAGTGTTGACGCGATTGAAAGCAGCTTGAATTTTAAATTATGAAAATACTAATTATATTTACATTCTTAATATCTTTTCTTTTTATAAATTTTAAAAATGTAAATAGCAGTGAAAAAAATTATTTTGACGAAGCAGTTAGTTTTTTTAAAAAAAAAAATTTTGAAAAAGCTAAATTTAAGTTTGAACAAGATATAGTTTTTAATCCAAAAAATCATCAATCTTACTTATATTTAGCAAAAATTTTTAATGAACAAAAAAATGTTGAACAAGAAGAGTCAAATCTTAATACAGTAATATTAATTCATCCTCAAAATGAAGAGGCCACCTTAGCATTGGCCAAGCTTAATTTAAAAAAATCAAATTTTTCAGAGACACAAAAACTAATAAATAAATTTAAAAAAATTTGTAAAATAGATTGTACTAAATCATTATCAGTTGAAAAAGATTTGAAAAATTCTTTAAATAAATGAATTTTTATTAATAGATGAACATAGACAAAGTTTTGATTATCGATTTTGGGTCACAAGTTACAAAACTAATTGCAAGAAGAGTAAGAGAACTTGGCGTATATTCTGAGATTTTAAATATCAATCATTTAAAAAATATTAAAAAATTAGAGAGTGTCAAAGGTATCATTTTGTCTGGTGGACCAGCGTCAGTGACACAAAAAAAATACCCTAAAATTTCAAAAGAAATATTTTTAAAAAAAATTCCAATTCTGGGAATATGTTATGGTCTACAACTCATATCAAAATCTTTTGGAGGAAAAGTGAAAAATAATAAAAAAAAAAGAGAATTTGGAAGAGCTTTATTATTTGAAAAAAAAAAATCAGTTCTTACTAAAAATTTTTTTGATAAAAAGATTACTAATGTGTGGATGAGTCACCAAGATGCAGTAACAAATTTACCTAAAGGTTTTAACAAAATTGCATCTACAAAAAACTCCGCTTTAACAATTATAGAAAATAAAAATTTGAATATTTATGGTATACAATTTCACCCAGAAATAACTCATACTCAAAATGGAAAGACACTGTTTTATAATTTTTTATTTCATATTTGTAAAATTAAAAAAAAATGGAAAATTGGTTTGCAAAAAAAAAGATTAATAGATCTTATAAAGAAAAAGGTAAAAGGAAATAAAGTAATCTGTGCTCTATCTGGAGGAGTAGACAGTAGTGTATCTGCTTTATTAATTAACAAAGCTATTAAATCAAACCTAATATGTATTATGGTTGATACTGGCCTGATGAGAAAAAATGAATTTAAAAAAACTTATAAAATTTTTAAAAAAAAGTACAAACTTAACGTGAAACTTATCAATGCGTCTAAATTATATTACTCAAAATTGAAAAATATTAGCGATCCAGAAAAAAAAAGAAAATTAATTGGTAAGCTGTTTATAAATATTTTCGAAAAAGAGGCAAAAAAAAATAAAAAAATAAAATTTTTAGCTCAAGGCACTCTTTACCCAGATATAATAGAAAGCAGGTCTACGACTGGAAAAAGCACAAAGATAAAATCTCACCATAATGTTGGAGGGTTACCCAAAAAAATGAGATTAAAATTGATTGAACCTTTGAGAGATTTTTTTAAAGATGAGGTTAGATCATTGGGAAAATCATTAGGCTTGACTGATAAAATTAATAATAGACATCCTTTTCCAGGACCAGGGTTAGCCATTAGAATTTTAGGAAAAGTTACGCCAGATAAAATTAGAATTCTTCAAGACGCAGACCACATTTTCATCAATGAACTAATTAATAAAAAATTTTATAATAAAATTTGGCAGGCTTACGCAGCTCTTCTACCAGTTAAGACTGTTGGGGTAATGGGTGACACAAGGACATATGAGCATATATGCTTATTGAGAGCTGTAATTTCAGAAGACGGCATGTCTGCTGATTATTTTAAATTTCCACAATGGTTTTTAGACAATATTTCAAATAAAATAATAAATAACGTTCCAGGTATAAATAGAGTAGTTTATGATATAACATCTAAACCACCAAGCACTATTGAGTTAGAATGATAAAAAAAAAAATCAAAAAAATTTTGGATAAAAAAAATAAAACTAAAATCGTTTGTTTAACTTCTTATTCTGGAAATACAGCAAGCATTTTAGATAAACATTGTGATATAATTCTTGTTGGGGACTCCATGGCAAATGTTTTGTATGGCATGACAAATACCCATACTATGACTTTAGAACAAATGATAAGTCACTCAATATCTGTAAAAAAAAAAATTAAATATTCATTATTAGTGGTCGATATGCCAAAAAATACTTATTTGAATGTCAAAGATGCAAAGAAAAATGCCAAATTGATTTTAAAAAAAACCGGATGCGACGCTGTTAAAATAGAGAGCAACAAAAAAAATTATAACATTATCAAAAACCTAGTATCCATAAAAATTCCAGTTATGGGACATATCGGATTTACACCACAGCACAAAAAAAAATTCAAAGTCGAAGGAAAATCTTTATCACAAAAAAAAAAACTTATAAAAGAAGCTCACGAAATTCAAAGAGCTGGGGCATTTTCAATTGTATTAGAGTGCATTTCTGAAAAAACAGCCGAGGAAGTAACTAATTCCTTGAAAATTCCAACCATTGGAATTGGATCGTCTAAGAAATGTGACGGACAAATACTAGTCACAGATGATCTTCTTGGTTTAAGTGGGTTTTACCCAAAATTTGTAAGAAGATATGCAAAATTAAACAAGATTATTGATAAAGCTGTGAAAAAATATAGTAAAGATGTAAAATTGGGAAAATTTCCAAAAACTAATAATAGCTTTAACTAATGGAAACTGAAAATATAGACAACAATCTAAATCAAAATAGATTTTCTATTTTTTACAAAAAAAATAAAACTAAAATTTTAATTTTTTTATTAAGTTTGCCAGTAATATTGATAATTTTTTTTGGATATAATTTTTACAACGAAAAAAAAAATACAAGAATATCTAACCAATTTAATGAAGCAAACATACTTTTAGAGAATGATAGAAAGCAAGATTCTAAAAAAATATTTATTTCTTTAATTAATGAAAAACACTTATTTTATTCACCTTTGTCTTTAAACGTAATTGTGGAAAATGGCTTAATTGAAAATCAAGATAGCTTATTAGAATTATTTGATAAAATTTTGAAAATTAAATCTTTAGATAAAGAAACGAAAAATTTATACAGGTTTAAAAAAGCCACAATATTCTCCACTCAAGCAAAAGAAAATGAAATGTTAAAAACACTTAATCCAATTATAAATTCTAAATCTATTTGGAAAGAGAATGCCATAAAATTTCTTGAAGTATATTTTTTACAAAAAGGAGATTTTCTTAAGGCAAAAGAATATAGAGATTTACTTAAACAATTATAATTTTTTATGAAAAAATTATTATTTATTTTAATTTTATTTTTAACTAGTTGCTCATTTGATAACAAAAGTGGTATTTGGGAAAACCAAAAAATTAAAAATCAAGAGAAGGTAGCGAAAAATAAAAATTACATACCTGTATTTGAAAAGGAAAAATATTTAAACACTGAAATTAAACTTAAAAATAAAAATGAAATTCAACTTTCAAAATTAACAACTACCTCAAAATGGACTGTAGAGAATTATGACTCTAATTACCAGCTACATAATTTGAATTATATTAATAATCTTAAAATTGATCTAAAGAGCAATAAACTCTCTAGAAAAAAGTTGTCAGATAAAATATTTTATTTAAACCAAAAAATAATTTTTAATAATTTAAATGGTGAAATATTTGTTTACTCAATCGATCAAAACAAAATTATATTTAAATATAACTTTTATAAAAAATTTAATTATAAAAGAAAAAAATTATTAAATATTCTAGTAGATAACAATATTATTTATGCAGCAGATAATTTTGGATATTTATACGCGCTAAATTATTCAACAAATAAAATATTATGGGCTAAAAATTATGGAGTTCCATTTAATACCAATATTTTAAAAAAAGACGATAGTATTTACTTAGCAAATAGCAATAGCACTTTTTTCTCAATCAACAAAAAAAATGGAGAAGTTTTGTGGTCATACAAAACAGAAAATAAAGAAGTAAGGTCAAGTTTTAACAGTATTATTCTTATCCAAAATGACAACATTTACTATTTAAATAATTTCCTAAATGTCTACAATTTTAAACACAACTTAAATTCACCTGTATGGGTATCAAGTCTTGTCACAAACAGGTTTGAAGAAAGTACATCAAATACTATTAACAATTTTGTTGCAAATAAAAATAAATTGATTGTTTCACAAAGCAACAAAATTCTAATAGTTGATAACAAAAATGCTCTGATAGAAAGGTCACTACCAATAAAATCAGATATTAATATAATATCTTCGGGAAATTTATTGTGTTCTATTTCTGACACGAACTTTTTAATTTGTTTTAATAGTCAAACTGGAAAAATATTATGGTCAATAAATATTGATAAAGCTTTACAAAAAAAAGAATTTGTGAAATTGAGAAAGAAAATTGGAAAAATTAGTAATATGAAATTTATAAATGATAATATATTTATATTTACTAAAAAAGGTTATTTAATAAAAATTAGTCCTTTAAATCCAAAAATAATAAGTGTAGATAAAATACCTGTAAAGCTTAAAAAAAATTTTATTATAGTTGAAGGTAAAATTTTAAATATTATTAATGGAAATAAACTAGTTATAATAAGTTAATTATTCGACTTTCCACTTAATAACGAAAGTTGAGTGATTTTCTGGTCACCTAATAAATCAGCAGGTTTTACAGGATATTCGCCAGTGAAATAATGATCACTAAACTGAGGATAAGAGTTATTTCTTTCTCCCTTTCCTAAGGCTTTGTATAAACCACTTAAAGTCAAAAACTTCAAAGATTTTGCATTAATATGTTTACACATTTCTGAATTACTTTTATTGAACGCTAATAATTCCTCTTTCGTCGGCATATCAACACCATAAAAATCAGGAAATCTTATTTCTGGACACGCAATTCTTACATGAACTTCTTTAGCACCAGAGTCATATAGCATCTTAACAATTTTAAAACAAGTAGTACCTCTTACTAGTGAGTCATCAATTAAAATTATTGATTTATCTTTAATAATACTTTTAGTTGCACTTAATTTAAGCTTTACTCCAAAACTTCGAATACTTTGTGCCGGTTCAATAAAAGTTCTTCCTACATAATGATTTCTTATTAGACCTAACTCAAATTTAATATTCGATTCTTTTGAAAAACCTATTGCTGCGGGCACTCCAGAGTCAGGAACAGGAACTATTATATCTGCTTTTAAATCATTTTCTTTAGCTAACTGCACCCCTAAATTTTTTCTATATTCATAAGCACACTTTCCATCAATAATGCTATCTGGTCTGGCAAAATATATATATTCAAATACACAAGGCCTTTGTTTTTGTTTAGGGAAAGGCTTTATAGAGGTAAGCTTTTTATTTTCTACTACAACTATTTCCCCATTTTCAACCTCTCTGACAAATTTCGCTCCTACTATATCCAAAGCGCAAGTCTCTGATGTGAATATATATGAGTCATTTAACTTTCCAATGACTAGTGGTCTAATTCCAAAAGGATCTCTCACTCCTATAAGTTTTTTGTTTGTCAATATTACTAACGAATAGCCACCTTTAATCTGAAAAAGGGTATCAATTATTTTGTCAACTATTTTTCCTCTTTTTGACTTAGCTATTAATTGTACAATTGTCTCTGTATCACTTGTTGTTCTAAATATAGCGCCTTCTTTAACTAAAGTTTCTCTTAATGTAATTGCATTAGTTAAATTTCCATTATGAGAAATGCTTATACCGCCTCCATGTAAATCTGCAAAGAAAGGCTGGATATTTCTAAGCGATGTTTCCCCTGTTGTTGAATACCTATTGTGTCCAATAGCAAAACTACCTGGCAAGCTTTCAATTACCTGGCTTTTTGTAAAGTGATCTCCTACTAAACCTTGCTTTTTTTCTGAGTGATAATTTTTTCCATCATAAGACACAATCCCACACCCTTCTTGACCCCTATGCTGTAAAGCATGCAAACCTAGAGCAACTAGTTTAGAGGAATCCTCATGATTTGATATTCCGAATATGCCACATTCTTCATTTAATTTATCAATATCAGATTTTCTCAATTCTCTCCTTTGTATCCTCGAATTCTTTAATGTCAGGAAACTCATTAACAAGAATTTCACTACTTTTTTCAACTAATTCAAAAGTTAAAGAATTCTTTATATCTATATTCCAATTATTAAAAGGGTAAAACCAATTTAAAATTGTGAATATAACTACATTTACTATATAACCTCTGAATACACCAAAAAAAAAACCAAAAGTTTTATCCAGAGGTCCGAATCCAGTCCATTTTATTGAACTACTAAAAGCTTTTCCAATTAAAATGATTAAAAAAAGTGATACAAAATAAATAAAAATACCAAGACCAAAATTGTTTATAAAAGGAGAGTCAATATAATGTGAAACCCAAGGTTGAAACTTAGGAAACAAAAAAATTGTTATTATTAAAGCTATAATCCATTTTAAAAAAGTAATGAAGCTCAAAGTAAAACCTCTAATTGTGCATTGTATAATACTATGAGCTAAAATTAATAATACCACACCATCAAACCATCCGATTTTAAACAACGTATTTTCTAAAATACTTTCCATAATTTAAAACTAAACACCTTTTCCAAATGGTTTAAAAGAAATAATTAGTTTTGGCAGCAAGGTTAGCACTGAGATCATTGCAAGTAACATTGCAATCCCAGTGAAAATACCAAAATAGATAGTGGGAATAAAGTTTGATAAAACTAAAATTGAGAAACCAAAAACTATAGTGATTGAAGTATTTAGTATTGCTATACCAACAGTGTTATGACATTTGTCTATTGTAAGAATATAATTATTATTTTTTTCAAACTCTTCTCTAAACCTATAAATATAATGAATACTGTTATCCACTGCTATTCCTATTGTAATTGCTGCTATAGTAATAGTCATCATGTCTAAAGGAATTTCAAGCAAACCAATTATTCCAAGAATAAAAAAAGCAGCTAAAAAGTTTGGGACCACACCTATTAATGCTAAAACATAATTTCTAAACAATAATAAAAACATTAAAGAGATACCTAGCATCACAATTCCTAAAGTTAATATTTGTGATTTAAATAAACTTTGAAGCAAATTGTTAAATAAAATAAGCACACCCACTAATTTAAATTCATCCTTATTAAGTTTTAATTCTGATTCAAGGTCATTTTGAATTTTTCTTATTAATTTATCTCTTCTTAAATCTTCTAATGAATCTTTTATTCTTACACTAATTCTGGCTTCATCATTTTCTACTGAAATATAAGGTGAAATTATTTGACTCTTTATACTTTCTGGGATCTTACTATAAAGAACTGCTATTTCTAAACTTTGCAGAGGTTTTTTATTCAAATCTTCAGCGACTCTAATTATAGAACCAAATGACAAAACTTTTCCTATTTCAGGAAGAGTATCTAAATAGTCGTGCACATTTAGAATTTTATCAATCTTGTTTCTCGTAAACCAATAAGCAGCCTTATCGCTTTGATCCTCTTCTTCCCACTCTTCAAACTCATTATCATTATTTAAACTTTTCTCCTCTTTTTTTGCAAATTTTATGATAATTTCCAAAGGAGTAGTACCACCTAAATCATCGTCAATTTTTTTCATACCTTTATAAATCTCAGTTTCTTTATCAAAATAATTTATAAAACTATTCTCAACTTCTAATTTTAGAATTCCAACCATGCTTACAATTATTATAAAAAATGTAATCACATACACAGTGTAATTTGCCTTTTTAGCGATGTTAGCCAAGAAATTTGTAATTATGGATTTTTTTGTTTTTTGAAGTTCAATATCATCGTCATTTGAAAACACCATTATAAGAGAAGGCAATAGATAAAATGTAACAATTAATGATACACTAAGACCTAGTGTCATCATCCATCCAAAGTCGATAATTGGTTTTATCCCGCTAAATATTAATGAAAGAAATGCGCAAATTGTAGTCAAGACAGTATAAAAAATTGGGTAAAACATTTTTTTACTTGTTTCAACAATTGTATCTAATTTAGAAATACTTAAGTTTTCTTTTTTTAATTGAAGAAATCTAACAGTAAAATGAATATTCATTGCCATGTTAAGTATTAACATTAGAGCAATGAAATTTGATGAAATAACTGTAACCTTCCAGCCTATAAAACCTAACAAACCCATCATATAGATTACAGATGTAATACATCCAGCTAATGGTACTATTACCCACTTGATATTTTTAAAAATAAACCAGAGAGTAGTTATAATAAATAAAAATACACCCACACCAAAGACAATTATGTCTTTTTTAATAAATGTCATCATATCGTCAGCAATCATGGGAATGCCCCCGAGATGTATTTTTGCGTTTTCACCATATTTACTTATTACCTCTCTTATTTCATTTATATTTTGATGATTTCTTTTGTTATATAGATTTTTGTAATCTTCATATTCTTTTAGAAAAATTTTATATTTTTCCTTCTCTTTATCGTTTAATGATTTATTTTGAATTGAAGTAAAGTAATTATTTTTAATTTTAATATATTCTTTTAATCTTTGATCTTCTTTTAGATAAACTACAATAGCGGAGGTTTTGCCGTTACTACTTACAACATAATCTTTATAAATTGGACTTTTAAGAATTTCTTCTAGACCACGAGTTTTATCAATTTCTGGATGGGATAATGTTTTATAATTTTTTAACCTTTCCATTAAAGGTTCATCACTACTTTTTAATAATGGAACATCAATAATTGTAATTACGCTATCAACCCAAGTGAGTTGTTCTATTTTAGTTTTAAAAAATTGTAAATTTACAATTGTTTCGTCTTCTGTAAAGCTAGAAATTGGAGTATACGTTAAAAATAAATACTCTTTAGAACCATATCTTTCATTTATCTCTCTTAGGTAGCTTAAATCTTTATCACCCTCCAATAATAAAGCATCAGACGAGGCATCTAGATTAAAATTTTTTGAGAAAAATAAAGCAATTAGTAAAAGAGCTGAAATAACAATTAAATTAAATTTAGATAAACTATTTATTGTAAATTTGTAAGCTTTATGAAACATATAAATTTATTAGATATATCTCACTTATATATAATATCTTAAAAACAATATACTGATTATTTTTTTGTCAAATCTTTAAATTTTGTATACATACCTTCAAACTCAACATGTATATTTCCAGTAGGTCCGTGACGTTGTTTACCTATTATTATTTCAGCTAATCCAGAAACATCATTCATTTTGGATTGCCATTCTGCGTGCTCAATCGACCCTAATTTTGGTTGTTTTTTTTCCAGATAATACTCATCCCTATAAACAAAAAGCACGACGTCAGCATCTTGTTCTATTGAACCCGACTCTCTTAAGTCAGCTAATTGTGGTTTTTTTTCATCTCTTTGCTCCACAGCCCTTGAGAGCTGAGATAAAGCTAAGACAGGTACATTTAACTCCTTTGCCAAAGCCTTTAGGCCCTGAGTTATTTCTGATATTTCTTGTACTCGATTATCATAACGATTATTTTTAACTCTCATTAATTGAATATAATCAACAACAACTAAGTCTAATCCAAAAAGTCTTTTTATACGTCTGGCTCTGTTACTTAAGGTAGATATTGTAATCGCTGGAGTTTCATCTATATAAAGTGGTAAATCATATATATCCCTTGACGTCTCAATATACCTATCCAACTCTTCAGAGGTAGCTTTACCTCTTCTGATATCGTTTGATATTATTCTAGCTTGTTCTGACAAAATTCTCGTTGATAATTGCTCAGAGGACATTTCAAGAGAAAAAAAAGCTACAGATGATTTTTCTTGGGACTCTTTAATTTTTTTTGCAGCAAAATAAGCTATGTTTGTCGCTAATGCAGTTTTACCCATAGATGGTCTGCCTGCAATTATTACTAAGTCCGATTTATGAAGACCACCTAATTTTTCATCCAAATCACTTAGACCAGTTGGAACCCCCACAATACCCTTTTCATTCTTAACTGCCAGAGTTGCCATTTTTATAGTTTCATCTAACGCTTGATTAAATTTAATAAACGTTTGAGAAAAATTACCTCTTTCTGCCAAATCAAAAAGAGATTTTTCAGCTTCTTCAATAATTATTTCAGAGGTTTTATCATCTTTAACATTCACAGAGTCATATTTTATATCTTCTGAAATATTTATAAGTTGTCTTTTTATATAATTTTCATGAATAATTTTGGAGTAATCTACTGCTTGTTTTACTGATGAAGAGAATCTTGTAAGTTTTATCAAATATTCAACTCCACCAACATCTTTTAAACCTCCATCATTTTCAAAAAAATTTTTTAAAGTTATAGGATTAGCTATCATGCCTTTAGCATTCAAATTTTCAATTGTTTCAAAAATCTTTACATGCACTGGATCATAAAACTTGCTAGAATTTACAATATTTGATATTTCATCTAAGATCTCATTGTTTACTAATACAGATCCAATCAATGACTGTTCCGCTTCTATATTGTGAGGAATATTAGAATGGTTTTCTTTTTTTTGATTTACTTCAACTTGCTGCATAATTAAATAATAATAGATATTTAGACAGACATGTTAAAAAAGTTACACACTGTTTTTTCAACCTGTGGAAAAGTTGTTTTATAGATTATTTATTAATTTCAATAATTAACTTAGCAGATACCTCAGAAAAAAGATCTAACTGAATTTTAAACGATCCAATTTTATTAAGGTCTTCCTTTAATACAATCTGAGAAGGAGCAACATCTGTTTTAAAATTTTTATTAATCTGCGATGCTATCTCTCTAGGCTTAAGCGAGGCATATAATTCTCCGTTATCTTTGCTTTCCTTGGTGAATTTAATCTTTTTATTATTTATTATTGATGCAATTTCTTTAAATTTTCTTTTTAATTCATTATTTTTTTTTGTAAGCTCATCTTTCTTTTTATTTACATAATCCACGTTTTCCTTATTTACTCTTAAAGCTTTATTAAATTTTAATAAATAATTTCTTCCGAATCCATTTTTTACATTTACTTGATCGCCAATCTTTCCCAATTTTGAAATATTTTCTAATAGTATTACTTGCATTATAATAAACCTAAAATTTGAGCTTTTTTTATTTCTTTAGCTAACTTTTTTTGGTTTCCTAAAGAAACTCCAGTTATTCTTGATGATAAAATTTTATTACTTTCCGTTACGTATTTTCTTAAGAGTTTTATATTTTTATAATCTATTATTGGAGCATCCTTTATAGAGAAAGGACATTTTTTTGAAAATCGCACATCATTCTTCTGAAAAAGACTGAGTTTATTCAGTGGATTTTGACTTCTTTTTTTATTTATTTTTTTTTTATTTCTTTTCATTTTTATTAAAGTACTCTTTGCTCAAATCGAGCTTTTTATATTTAATAGTCAAAAATCTTAATATAGAACCATCGACTTTAGTATTCTTTTTAATATTGTTAAGAGTATCATTTGTTCCTTCAAACTTATAATGAATGTAAAAACCCTTATTGTATTTTTTAATTTTTCTAGCGAAATTTAAAATACCCCATTTTTCCACTTTAAGAACTTTTCCAGAATTGTCATTAATTACACTGGCATATTTTTCTTCAACTGCTTTAAGATCGTTTTGTGAAAGATCTTGTCTAGCAATAATAGTGTGCTCGTAAAAATTCATATAATTTTTTAAATATTTCGTGCGGTTTTATACTATTATAAAATAAGCTTTTCAACATGATAATATATGTATATTAAAGTAATAAATGAAAGCACTTTTGTTTCCAGGTCAGGGTTCTCAATCAGTTGGGATGGCAAGGGAATTTCATAATGAATTTAAAATTGTAAAGAGTATTTTTGAAGAAGCGGATGACAACCTGAAATTTAATTTAAGTAAAATAATTTTAGATGGTCCTGAAGAAGCTTTAAAGCTTACAAAAAATACTCAACCTGCAATTCTAACTGCTAGCTTTTCAATTTTTGAGGTTTTAAAAAAAGAATTTAATTATGATTTTGATAAAGTAAAATTTCACGCAGGCCATTCATTAGGTGAATATAGCGCCCTACTTTGTGCTGAAGCATTAAATTTTTCAGATACGATTAAATTAGTTTATGAGAGGGGCTTAGCAATGCAAGAGGCCGTCCCAGTCGGGAAGGGAGCCATGCTAGCAATTATAAATACTCCTGTTAATGAGTTAGAAAAAATTTTAAAAGAAAATAGAACTGACAAAGAAATAATTGAAATAGCAAACGATAATAATAATAGCCAAATCATTGTAAGTGGGGAAACAAATCCGATAAATAAATTAAAATCATACTGCCAAAACAATAAAATAAAAAATATATTGCTACCAGTGAGCGCTCCATTTCACTGCTCCCTAATGAAAGCTGCTTCTGATAGAATGAAAGATAAAATAAACAGTACCGTTTTTAAAAAACCAAAAAAAGAGATTATAGTAAATGTAAATGCCACACCTTGCAGCTCTCCAGATGAATTTAAAAAACTGCTTATTAAACAAATTTTTTCTCGAGTTAGATGGAGAGAGAGTATTATCTATATGATAGAAAATGGGGTAAATGAATTTTTAGAAATTGGACCTGGAAAAGTATTAACAGGCCTTATGAGAAGGATTTCAAAGGATACTAAAAACTTTAGTATAAATTCAATTAGTGATATTAAAAGTATAAATGTTTAATTTAAAAGATAAAAAAGTTTTAATCACTGGAGCCACTGGAGGGATTGGAAACTCTTTGGTTAAAAAATTTTTAGATTTAAATGCAACAGTTTTAGCTACGGGAACAAAAAAAGAAAAATTAGATCAATTAACTAAACAATTTTCTCAAATAAAAATAATTGATTTTAAACTAGATCAACATTCAAATATTGAAAAATTTATAGAGAAATGCCATGAGGTTTTAGGCGGTCTCGATATTTTGATTAATAACGCTGGTATTAATTCTGATAATATATCTCTAAGATTAACCGAACAAGATTGGAAAAAAGTGATTGATTTAAATTTAACATCTACTTTTTTAATGTGCAAATATTCTGTAAAAAAAATGCTCAAACAAAAAAAAGGAAAAATAATTAATATAACTTCCATTGTTGGGCATACAGGGAATGTTGGTCAAGCGAATTACTCCGCATCAAAAGCTGGAATTGTAGCATTCTCAAAAAGTTTAGCTTTGGAATATTCTAGAAAAAAAATTAATGTTAATTGTATTTCCCCGGGTTTTATACAAACTGATATGACTGATAAAATTAATGAAGAATTCAAAAAAAAATTAATTGACAGGATTCCTTCTGGAGATCTTGGATTTGGTGAAGACGTATCAAATTGTGCAGCATTTCTAGCATCAGATTTGTCTAATTATATCACTGGAGAAACTATACATGTTAATGGCGGTATGTATATGTCTTGACAATTGTAATGAATTCTTTAATAAGAAATTACGTTTAAATCAATATAGGATTAATTTTATGTCAGAAATAGGATCAAAGGTAAAAAAAATAGTTGCAGACCACCTAGGAGTAGAAGTTGAAAAAGTTGTTGACGAAGCAAGTTTTATCGACGATTTAGGAGCTGACAGTTTAGACACTGTGGAGCTTGTGATGGCTTTCGAAGAAGAGTTTGGGTCTGAGATTTCAGATAGTGAAGCAGAAAAAATTCTTACAGTAGGTGACGCAATAAAGTTTATTGAAAGTAAATCTTCGTAAATTTTAATGAGCATCAAGGAAGAGTGTGTTTTACTAATCCTTTCCTCTCCATCTGGTGCAGGTAAGACCAGTTTGTCAAAAAAAATAAAAGAAGAAATCAAAAATTTCGAAATTTCAATATCTCACACAACTAGAAAACCTAGAAATGATGAGGTTAACGGTAAAGATTATCATTTTATTTCCAAAGAAGAATTTTTAAAAAAAATTAACAATAATGAATTTTACGAATATGCAAAAATATACGACAATTATTACGGAACCTCAAAAAAAGCTGTAAACGATCTATTGGAAAAAAATAAAAATATAATATTCGATATCGATTGGCAAGGTACACAGCAATTAGTCAAATTTTCAAATTTAAAATTTTTAAAAGTTTTTTTACTTCCACCAAATAAAAACGAATTAGAAAAAAGATTAATAAATAGAAATAAAGATAGCGATAAATCACTTTCAAAAAGACTCAAAGCATACGAGGAAGATAAACTTCATTGGAAAGAATATGATATGGTTTTGGTAAATAAAGATCTAGAAATTTGTTACTCTCAATTAAAAAAAATAATTAAAAATTATTCAAATAAATTTCAGTTACCCTCTTTTTCATAAGCCTCTATTAATTGAAAAAATTGATGATTGTTTATATCCGAAGGCCTATTGTTTGGCGATATTTTAATACTTTTATAAATTTTCTCTGGATTATTAAATAATTTATTCATAGATTTATTTATCATCTTACGTCTTTTAGAAAAAAATATATTACTAATTTTTTCAATATTTTTAATTTCTTTAATTTCAAACTTATTATTTTTTTTGGGTTTGAAATGTATTACCATCGAGTCTACTTTTGGTTTAGGAAAAAAACAATTTTTAGAAACAATAAATTTATTAAGCACATCTAATCTAAAATTACTTAAAAGTGATAATCTCCCATAATTTTTTGTTTTAAATTTAGCAATAATTTTTTCCCCAACTTCTTTTTGAAACATTAAAATCAAAGATTTATATTTAGGAGGCCAACTAATTTTTGTTATTAGGTTTGTAAAGATTTTGGTTGAAATATTATACGGTAAATTACCAAAAATTATTGAATTTTCACTTAAATAATCATCAAAACGAAATTTTAAAACGTCACCTTTGAGTATTTTTACATTTTTTTTATTATAAAATTTTTCAGATAAAGTATGATAAAGATATTTATCTTTTTCGATAACAGTAATACTTTTTGGATTTTCCATTAATATAAATTTTGTTAAAGCTCCTTCACCTCCACCAATTTCTAATATATTACTTTCTTCTACTTTTGTTGTAGTAACAATTTTTTTTAATACATTATTATCAACAAGGAAATTTTGACCCAAAGATTTTTTAGGTTTTAATACACTAATTTTCATATCTTTGAATTTAAAAAAAATATTGCATTCAATAAGCTTTTGTAATTCGACAAATTCTTCTTTATTAGATTTTTTGCAGTGCCATGATCAGGTGAGACTCTAATATATTTTAATCCCAAAGTTATATTTATTGCATTAAAACCAGAAATAATTTTTAATGGTGTCAAAACTTGGTCGTGGTACATGCCCACAATTACATCAAATTTTTTATACATTTTATTTAAAAACATTTGATCTGAAGAAAACGGCCCATAAATTTTAACCTTTTTCTTAATTAAACTATTTACACAAGGTTTGATAATTTTAGTTTCTTCTGAGGAATTCCTAAATTCGCTATTATGCGGATTCAATCCAAGCACAGCTATTTTTGGTTTGTTTCTAAAAAGTTTTTTATAATCAGCACTTAATGAAAAAATCTTTTTCATTAAGAGTTGTTTGTTTACTTTTTTCAAAGCATTTTTTAGGTTTTGATGTGTAGTAATTGGAACAACTGAAAATTCTTTTCCATAAATAAGCATATTTTGAGTATTATTTAATTTATTTTTTTTTGCCAAGAACTCTGTGACTCCATCATAGTTTTTGAAAATATTTTTATCAATTGAACAGTTTATAAAACCAATAAGCTTTTTTTCTATGCACAAATTATGAGCTAAATTTAAACATTTGCTAATATATTTTGATTTTTTTTTTATATTTATTTTAAATGGTTTTTTATAATTTAAATTTATATTAAAAATGTTAATTTTTTTACTATCAAATTTATCGCTAATACTATTTATTTTATTAGTTTTAATTTTTATTCCAATACCATTAAATTGATCATTTATAAGATTAAAATTTCCAATTACAAAAATTTTTTTTTTCAAATTATTACTTAGTTTTTTCCAAGATTTTGCGATTATCTCAGTATTAATACTTTCAGGCTCTCCAGCAACTATACATATTTTTTTTTTCATAGTTTTCTGATCAAACTTGTGCTTTTTAGTTTATTAAAATGCGATCTAGAAAAAAATTCAAGTTTTTGATTTTTTAAATCTGATATTACTTTCTCTTTTAATTTTGCTCTATCTATATTTTTGTTATCAATTAATTGCATATCATCTAATCTAAAAATTGTTACTGAGTCAGACCTTCTAATAGGATTTGAAATATCGCCCACGTTCATTTTGCTAATTTCAATTAGAATTTGAGGCGACATTTGTTTTTCATTGACCCATCCTAGAGAACCATTTTGCACTGCCGAGGGAGATATGCTAAATTTTTTTACAGCTGACAAAAAACCATTTTGTTTTAGCTCTCTATAAGCTGACTCGAGTATGATATCAGTGTCTGCACTAAGACCAACTTCAATTTCTGATAATTTATATTTTCTTATTTTTGAGTAGTTTTTTATTTGATTAGTTACTTCATTTTCTATTTCAAATTTATTGAGATTTAGTTCATTTTTATACAAATTGTAAATAAGGGAATTCCATTTAAATTCAATTTTCAAGTCATTCAAAATCTTTTCAAAACTTAAGCTATTTTTTTTTAATAAACTTTTAAATTCATCCTGTGATAAATTTCTACTGGCGTACAAATTATTTAAATAAGAAATGAAACTTTCTTGATCGTAATCTTTTACCTCATATTTATCTATCTCATTTTGCTTTATAACTTTTCTTATTAAAGATTGGTAAGCTAATTTTTGATTGTTAATTATATTTTCTTTGTTGAACTCTTGATTACGCAAAATTAAAATTGCCTTAATTTCATTATTTAAGTCGATTTTAGTTATTATATCATTATTTACCTTTAAAATAATTGAATTATTTATTTCACTTAAAACTGAGTAAAAGTTAAAAAAAAATAAAAAAGTTATTATAAATATTTTTTTCATTTTTTGAATTTCATAGACTCTATTTGTCCAAAAGGCATAATTGAAATAGTAAACATTAATGAATTATCTGGCTCTATATCATTATCAGTATAAAACTCTCTTCTGAAAACAAGTCCAGCTTTAAGACAATCATTAATATACTGATAGCTTAACTTATAGTACTCTGCTGAATTTAATAAAAGATTTCGTTTTGTGGATAAAGTTAATTGTCCGCTTCCTATAGGCACTTCTAAACCAGAGGAGATATATTCTTCATTTCCGATATGCTTTTTCTCCTCTAAATAAGATAAATTAAAACCAATATTTCCAAATTTGTAATCTATCCCAAAATCATTTTGGTTAATATCGCTCAAATTTTCATCGATAGAAAAATTATAATTGAATTTTATTTTTTCACTTGGCGAAAATGATGCATTACCTGCTATATCTGAAAATCTTTGATTTAAAGGAGATGGTCTATCAGGATCTTCACTTTCATTAATTATCTGTGCCATAGAAATCGACATTTTTTGTCTTCCAATTTTTGAGCCTTGAATTTCATTAAGTTTGTATTCAAAACCTATTGTTGCACTTAAACCAGTCTCAATCACATCAAACTCACTTGTTCTATCAAGTTCAAATAAATCAGCATAGCTTAGTTTTTTTGACTCATTTAAGTTTCTCATATGACCTGGCGCGTATCTTAATAAGAACTTGGGAGTAAAAAGATAATTTTGTTTTTTTGATTTATGTTTTTTAACTAAAGGCAAGGAAGAATAAAAACCTAATACTCCTGACAATTCATTATTGGTTTCTTCATTTTTAAAATTTGATGTGTTTCTAGCGTTATAATTAGTATTTTTCACTACACCAATAAATTGATTTTCAAATAAATTATTAAATAACCATTTGTTTGATGTCCATTTAATATCATTTACTAAAAACTCAGTTTGTTTATTTACGTCATAATTTCTTACTCTAAAATTTGAGATAAAATCAAAATTTCCTATTTTATCATCTGTTAAGATATTCTTTTCTAAAGACAGATAAGGAAGAAGATATTCGTATTTTTTATTGTCATTTATATTAAGCTTTTCATATAAACCAAATAATGATTTAAAATATAAATCCTCACTTTGATAATCAAAAATTAGGTTACTTTCTAGCTGATCTATATCTTTGTTAACAAGAGATGTATTTACATCATAAATTTTAAAGTATGTTCTATTCGAAACATGTTGTAAATTCAGCTCTAGATTACTGGATACATCTTCAGTATTAATGAAACTCTTTACGTAATTTATAAAAATGTGAGCTCTTCCTCCATCTGTTTTTGTTTGTGTTTTATTTTTGTATCCATCTGTAAAACCAAAATCAGCTACAAAAAAAGAGTTTTTGTTTGCTTGCCTATATTCAGCTAATAAAACTGGATTTTCATCAAAATAAAATTTTGGAGTTATTGTCAAATCTTTGTCCGCTCCTAAATTTAAAAAATATGGAATTCCGACTCCAAAGCCTATGTTTGAATTATCAGAGAACGATGGTATCAAAAATCCCGTTCTTCTATCGACTGTTGGGTCTGGATGAAATAGTTTAGGATAGTAAAATATAGGTATGTCATATATTTTTAATACTGCGTTGTCATAATATATTGTTTTTTTTGAGGACACATGTTCAATTTTACTGGCTTGTATCGACCATGGGGGGCATTTATCTTTACCTCTGTTTTTACAGTATGTAAATACTCCCTTATGAGCAGAACTCTTTTTTTCTGAAATAATCAAACTGTTTGCAAAAATTCTTGGCTCATTTAATTTGTTGAATTTTAAATTTTCATCATTTATAAAAGCTTTAATATCTGACCCCACTATTGTTTTTTTATTTTCATCAATATAAATTTCAGAGAAAAAAAACTCATTTTCATTAATGTCCTTTACTTTTATTTTTCCAGTTGAGAAAAATAAATTTTTATTTCTATCATATTCAAAGCTTTGTACATAAATTTTATTTTTGGAAGTATCAATTATAGTTGTCGCTTCCTTAGAGGATACTTTACCCACCGAATTATCGAAAAATATATTAGAAGTTATTACGTTGTATCCTTGAGATGTGATTATTTCAGTTTGCCCAGTTGAACTAAAAGTTTTTTTATTCTTATTGTAAGTTGCACTTTCTGAATAAAAAGTATTTCCCAAATCATCTTTTGCAGAAACATTGTTTTTAAATGTCACCTCATTTTTTTCCTTATTAACTGAGATATTTAAAGCCTCTATATTGAGTTCGGATAAAGCATTATTATAATTAAATAGAAAAAAAATAAAAATTAAAAAAAAATATTTATTTTTCATTTATTTGTAATACTCCTATTCCGCAAAATAATGATAATGATAATATAGGTATCCATATCGCAAGAACCATAGGAACCTTATTTGTTTTTCCTAAAACTAATGATAAATCGTTTAGATAGTAAGTCACCACACATGTTATTATAGCTATGAAACTTAACTTTACGTTTTGAGTATTTATAGCTGGAGTGAGAGTAAATATTGACGCTAAAACAACCATTAAAAAAAGAAAAAAGGGAAGTGTCAAATAAGAGTGTATTTTATGGTTTAAGGTAGTCTTACTATATCCTTTTTGAATCAATATATTATATTCTGTTATCAAATCTAAGAACGAGATTGTGTCAGTATTTTTTAATAAAGACTGAATTTTTTCAGCATTATAATCAGTTTCTAAAATAATTTTATTTTTTAACTCCTTTTTTACCTCTCCTTTAAACTTATAAATGATTGGTTTGTCTATTATCCAATTATAATTCGTAATATCAGCTCTCTTAGACTCAATTCTTGAAATTATTTTATTCTCATTATCTAGTTCATAAACTGTAAGGTCAATTAATTGATTAGCTATAATTTTTTTTCCAGTAATAATCTTCGTAGGCGTTCCTGAGGTTTTAATCCAGACCCCGTTTTTATTTACAGAAACTAAGTGATCAATATCTCTGGAGTATTCAGCTTTAATTTCTTCATAATATTTTATAAGAGAAGATGTAATCGGACTAAGCATCAAAAGAAATAAAATTCCTAAAATTGCTGCTGATGAAGATAAAAGTAAAACTATCTTCCAGTTAGAATACCCAAAAATTTTTAATGAAAGCAAGTCCTTGTTAATGTTTATCGATCTAAAGTACCACATGGCTGAAATAAAAATAAGAAATGGTGCCAATTTTAAAATTAAATTTGGCAAATAAAGCAAAGTAACAAAAATTGGTAAACCAAACCCCATTTGAAATTTCTTAAAAAATTCTATCTCCTCAAATAAATTAAGAATAACCCCTAAACACAAAAATATTAAAATAGTATTGAGGACAATTTTTAAATAGTTGAATACAAGATAATTATTAAGAATTTTATTCATTATATTGATTTCCTAAGTTTAAAAATTAAAAGAAGATACACTAAGGGGCAAAGTATTATAGGCATCAAAAAATAAATATATGTATTTACAATTGAATGACCAGTAAACCTAACAGAAATTTCAGCTAAAACAAGAACTATGAAGCATATAAAAAAATAAAAATATTTTTTAAGAAAATTATTTTCATTTTTGATATTCGATAAAACAAAAAAAGATAAAATTAAAGTAATCAAAGGAATATAAAATGGCATACCTATTCTTCTTGACAAGTTTTCCAAAGCATTATCTTTTAATGCTTGCTCATTACAATTAAAGATTAAGCTTTCTGTATCTTGATTTTCTTTTTGATTAATACATTTGAATAAATTAATAGTAGAAACTTCTTTTACCTTTGGCAATGGAGTTGTTCTTGAATTAAAGTTATCTATAAATAATTCTGTTTTAGAAAAATTAAGATTATCTATCTCATCTTTTGAGGATTTAGTTTGTATTAAGCCGTCAAGTAAAATTAATTTTCCATCTTTAAATAAACCTTTTTTAGCTAGAATAGTTACATCTGAATTATTTTCAGTTGCTTTTACTAAACTATTGAAAACATTAGACTCATCTCTAATTAGCAAGTTTTCCATCTCTAAATTTTCATTTACTTTGCCGACAAAAAATGTTGTATTTTTGAATATATCTATAAAGTCATTCGACTTTATTACAGCATTAAGTGAATTAAGTTCAGATTTATTCAGCATTTTTCTAGACTGGTCTAGGTAAAATGGATTAATAAAAGTAGATAATATTAATTGAATAATTAAAACCAATATTGAAAAATAATAAAGATCTTGATAATTAATTTTCGGATATTTAGGTTTTTGCCAATTTGGCTCTTTTAAAACTTTTAGTCTTTGATAAGCTTTTAATCTCCATTCCAACATCCAAGAAGGTTCTTTTTTCATTTTAGATATAAACTTAATTGTATTCTCATTTAAACCCTTTGGGGCCTTAAATGTTTCAATATCAGTGGTGAAACCATATTTATAATCTCGATTAGTATCAATTTTTAATTTACTCATTTATTTAAGCCTTTTATTAATTAAATCTTCTAATAATGTTTTTTCAAAAAAACTATTTATATGTTGATCCAATTTATCCCACAAAAAGTGAGCGTTACATTTAATCAATTTGTTGTTACAACCTTTTTTTGAGTCTTTTTTACAATTTAGAGTTCTTACCTCCTCGTCGACTGCAATGAAAATATTTGAGAGTTTTATTTGAGAAGCGGGCCTTTCAAGAGTATAGCCTCCTTGAGAGCCTCTCATGCTTTTTACCAGCTTTTTTTGTTTTAATTTTATAAAAAGCTGTTCAAGATAAGATAAAGAGATATTCTGTCTTAATGATATTTCAGTAAGACTAACGGGCCTTTCTTTAGAAAAACTTGCTAAATCGGCCATTGCCATAACAGCGTATCTTCCTTTGGTAGTAAGCTTCATAAAATTGTCCTTGTAATACAATATTTTTTTGAGATCTCCTAGTAAAATACTATGAATTAAAAAATTTATTTTGCCGCATAAAAACGTGCTATAACACTATTCTTTTTTTGTAATTAATAATCATTACTAATAAATGAAACCAAAAAGTTCTGAAATTTTTATCCCTGGACCGGCTGGAAGATTAGAAGCTAAATACTATAAAAATCCAAAATTTGGATCACCAGTTGCAATTGTTTTACATCCACATCCTCAATACGGCGGAACTATGAGAAATAAAATCGTACAATTAATTTTTAATGCTTTCGTTGATAAAGGATTTTCTGTAATAAAAATAAATTTCAGAGGAGTGGGAAAAAGTGATGGGGTGTTTGATAATGGACAAGGTGAATTATCAGATGCGGCGGCAGCTTTAGATTGGATAGAAAGAGAAAACTTAGATTATAGCCAGTGTTGGATATCTGGTTTTTCTTTTGGGGCCCTTTTGTGTATGCAATTAATTATGAGAAGACCTGAAGTAAATAACTTTGTAGCAATTTCTCCTCAACCAAATGTCTACGATTTTTCTTTTTTAGCTCCTTGCCCAACTTCTGGTCAGGTTTTATATAGTGACAGCGACGAATTAGTAACTGCTGAGAGTATAAATGAACTTGACCAAAGAATAAAAATTCAAAAAGGTGTAGAGGTGATTTTTACAAAAATTAAAGGTGGTAATCATTTCTTTAAAAATAAAGAAACTGAATTAAAAAATGAAATTTTAAACTATATAAGCGATAAGACTGCATTTATTTAAAATTTTTTACTAAATCCCCTCCTGTTAAAATTGATTTACAGCCTGTAGTTTTTGGAAAGGTAATGGGTAAGCCCAAAAAACTTCTTATTCCTAAAAATGCAAAAGCTTGCGACTCCACAAAATCACCGTCTACTCCAAACTTATCTATATCAAGAATTCCAATTTTTGGATTTATTTTACTTTTAAGTATTCTTGTTAATTCTTTATTTTTTCTTCCACCGCCACATATCAAAATTTTATTAATTTTTTTATTTTGTGAAATAAAAGAATTTAAGCTCGAGCTTATAAGTTTTGCAGAAAAATTTGTAAGAGTGCTAGCTCCATCTTCTAGAGATAATCCTCTTACAAATGATGTATTAAAATCTTTTGTATCTAATGAAATTTTTTTTTCTAAGATTCTCTCATTTGATTCTAGCACATATTCAATAATGATATCATTACATTTTCCTCTAGATGCTATTAAACCATCGATATCAAATTTATGTTTTGAATTTTTTCTTATCCATTCGTCAATCAAACAATTTCCAGGACCAAGATCTCTACTTTCAAGATCTTCTTCTTCAAAATTATTAATAATTGTTGCGTTAGCAATACCTCCAATATTTAAAATACAGACTGGAGTTTCAATTTGTTTCTTTTTTACTATCAATTGATGAAATATCGGAGTTAAAGGCGCTCCTTGGCCACCGTTAATTAAATCATTAGATCTAAAATTATGTACTACTGGTTTAAGTACGAGTTGTGATAGAAGCTCCGCATTTCCAAGTTGTATTGAGACTCTATCTGCAGATTTATGAAATATAGTTTGGCCATGATAACCTATCAAGTCTATTTTGTTATTTTTCAATATTTTTGTAATAGATTTTCCTATAAACAATGTAATTTTTTTTCAAGTTTATTGAGTAAATCTTTATACTTTAATAAATCTTCAAAAATATTAATTTTTTCTTTTGCTTCATGAATTTCCTGATATAGGTCATTTTCATATTTAACATATTCGTCTTGAACAACCTTATAATCATTTTTTCCATCTGAAATTATTACTGAAGCATCAATGCCGTCTCCTGAAGTGCCAGACATTAAGCCTAAAGAGGTCAAATTTTTTGTCATAATTTTTATTTATTTATAATAATTAATGTATAATAGTATTGTTTTACATAAAGTTCTATGAAAAGCACGTTTTTAAATGAAATGCATCTTAGAGGATATTTAAATCAATGCACTGATTTAAATAGGCTAGATGAACTGTGTCAAAAAAAAACAATAACTGCATATATAGGTTTTGATTGCACTGCTGAAAGTTTGCACGTCGGTAGCTTACTACAAATTATGATACTAAGGCTTTTACAAAAACACGGTCATAAACCAATAATACTTCTTGGAGGAGGTACTACTTTAATTGGTGATCCTTCGGGAAAAGATACAACAAGAAAAATTCTAAAGTATAAAGATATTAAAAAAAACATTAAAAATATCAAAAAAAATTTTTTAAATTTATTAAATTTCAAAAATAAGAAAACAATGCCTATCTTTATTGATAATTATAAATGGTTAGGAAAACTTAATTACATCAATTTTTTGAGAGAGATAGGAAGTCAATTTACTCTTAATAAAATGCTTACATTTGAAAGTGTAAAAACTAGACTCGATAGAGAGCAATCATTAAGCTATATGGAGTTTAATTACATGATACTTCAAGCTTATGACTTTTATAAACTAAACAAAGATAAAAATTGTTTATTGCAATTGGGTGGTTCTGACCAATGGGGAAATATAATAAATGGAGTTGAATTAATTAGAAAAATTTCAAAAAGCGAGGCTTTTGGTTTAACCACTCCACTTATTACTCTAAGTTCGGGCGCAAAGATGGGAAAAACTGAAAAAGGTGCCGTTTGGCTTAATAAAAATTTATTTTCACCTTACGATTATTGGCAATTTTGGAGGAACACTGAAGATGACGATGTAGCAAGATTTCTTAAGTTTTTTACAGATATTGAAATAAATTCTTTAGAAAATATTATTAATAATGAAAAAGATATTAATAAATTAAAAATATTGTTAGCAA
>CACGGZ010000003.1 GCA_902572695.1 uncultured Pelagibacteraceae bacterium
TTTTTATTTAAGGCATTAAACTCTGCATGAGGTCTGCCTTTTATTGATGTGTAGCCAGAGGATAAAACAGATCCATTTCTCTCAACTATACAACCTACTGAAGGATTAGTTCCGGTAGATCCAAGATTGATTTTAGCTTTTTCAAAAGCAAGACTAATAAAATATTTTTCTAAACTATTAAATTTATTTTTGCGGTTTGCCATCCAGTTTTTCAATATATTCACCAAATTCCTCTACTTCTCTAAAATTTGTGTATACTGAAGCAAATCTAACATAAGCAATTTTGTCTAGTTCTTTTAAATTTTCCATTACTTTTTTGCCAATAACATTAGATTGAATTTCAGATTGTCCCATCTCTTCAAGTTCTCTTGAAATTTTGGTTACATGTCTTTCTATAGTGTTTGAGTCAATTGGTCTTTTTTTTAAGGCTGTAAATAGTGATTTGGCAAGTTTTTCTCTATCAAACGGTACTCTTCTACCGTTTTTTTTTATTACTGATAGCTCTCTGAACTGAACTCTTTCAAATGTTGTAAATCTTTGACCGCCATTACACGTGCAGTATCTTCTTCTTCGAATAGCTGATCCATCTTCACAAGGTCTCGAGTCAACGACCGAAGTATCTTTTTCTCTGCAAAATGGACATATCATAGTAATTAAATATTATTAAGCACTATATATAGGGAATGCACTACAAAGATCAATAATCTCTTTTTTTACTTCTTCCTCTATTTTTGAATTATCTGAAGTATTTTTGGATAAACCTTGTACTACTTTTGTAATTAAATCTGCAACTAGTTTGAATTCTTTCTCTTTAAATCCTCTTGTTGTACAAGCTGGAGTTCCAAGGCGTATTCCAGATGTAATCATAGGACTTTGAGTGTCAAAAGGTATTCCATTTTTATTGCATGTTATATTTGCTCTACCAAGACTGGCTTCTGCGTCTCTGCCTGTTACATTATAAGGCCTTAGGTCTACAAGCATAAGGTGAGTGTCTGTTCCACCTGAAAAGATTTTAAAATTATTTTGAATTAATTTTTCAGAAAGAGATCTTGCATTATTAACGACCTGCTTTGTATATCTTTTAAAACTTGGATCAAGAGCTTCTTTAAAACAAACTGCTTTGGCTGCAATAACGTGCATGAGAGGTCCCCCTTGTAATCCAGGAAACATAGCGCTATTAAATTTTTTAATTAAATTTTCATCATTAGTTAAAATAATACCTCCCCTTGGACCTCTTAAAACTTTGTGAGTAGTTGAAGTAACTACATCTGCGTAATCAGTCGGATTTGGATAAGCGCCTCCTGCAACCAGACCAGAAAAATGAGCCATGTCGACAAGTAAATAGGCTTTAACTTTATCTGCAATTGACCTAAATTTTTTGAAGTCAATTACTCTTGAGTAAGCGCTCCCACCAGCTATCAATATTTTAGGTTTATGTTCTAAGGCTAATCTTTCTACACTTTCATAATCAATTAAACCAGTACTTTTGTCTACATCATAATGAATTGCATTAAACCATTTCCCTGATTGAGCTGGTTTCGCTCCATGAGTTAAATGACCACCTGAATTTAAACTCATTGCTAATATTGTATCACCCGGTTTGATAAGAGCTAAATAAACTCCTCCGTTTGCTTGAGCCCCGGAGTGCGGTTGAACATTTGCAAATTTACATTTAAATAATTTTTTTGCTCGCTCAATTGCCAGTTTCTCAGCTTCATCAACAAATTCACATCCTCCATAATATCTTTTACCTGGATAGCCTTCGGCATATTTATTAGTTAATACTGAACCTTGTGCTTCAAGAACAGCTTTTGAAACAATATTTTCTGAAGCTATAAGCTCAATATGATTTTTTTGCCTATCATATTCTTTGCTAATTGATTTAAATATTTCTTTATCTGAAAATTCTAAATCATCCTCAAAAAAAGGATTTTTGATATCAGTAATCTTTTTTAATATTGACATTATATTTTTCTTATTCTCCTTTGGTGCCTTCCACCTTCAAATTTAGTTTTAAGAAACACACTAACAATTTTTCCTATACTATTTTTTTTTGTCAATCTTGCTCCTATACATAATATATTAGCATTATTATGTGATCTACACAAATAAGTAGATGTTTTATTATAACATACTGCCGCTCTAACACCTCTAATTTTATTGGCTGAAATAGCCATACCCGTACCTGAGCCGCATACCAATATACCAAAATCACTTTTTTTACCCTTTATTCTTTTGGCAACTTTTTTTGCATAATCAGGATAATCTACTGATTTGTCGTTATGTGGACCTAAGTCAATTAAGGATATTTTTTTCTTGTAAAGTAAAGCTTTAATATATTCTTTGATTTTATAGCCGGCGTGATCTGAAGAGATGCAGATTTTTTTGTTAAATGATTTCAATTTAATTAAAACGGTTCTCTAACATACAGGCTACTATATGTATTCTGTCCTGTTCTCCACCATTAAAAAAATTATGATATCTAGTGTTATTAGTTATCCAAACTTTACCATCAGCAGGCATATGTTTAGCAATATCTTCTATTACCATTCGACAACCCGGATTTGTGATAATTGGTATATGTAATCTAGGTTCGGGATCTTTATGCCAACTCAAAGTTGACCTTGGTTGTTTCAATAGTATCCTTACTCTACCTAGTTTAAATTTTTTTCTAAGTTTATTATAAACTTCTTCAAAATAAGTATTCTTAAACTCATCTAATAATTCAGTATATTTTTCTTCTTCGATAGGTTTGTCTCTAGCAACTTCTTTTCCTGACTCATCAGGTTTTGTCCAGTAGACACCCCTAACATTATGTCCTTTTATCGAGTCATCGTCTCCAGGAATTTTGTTTAAAGGAATTGCAGCAAAATTTGTTATACCTAATGTTTGATACTTTGAATTTTTTAAAACATCTTCAAGTGCCGATCTAAGCTTAGCAATATCAAATCTTAAATCAGGAACTTGGTAAAAATCGTTGGAGTTTGGGCTATTTGACATATTTAATAAATTTAAACACTTTAATAAGTTATCATAATATTATATTTGTCGCATTAAACAATATTAAAGTTATTAAAAATGAAGATTTTAGGAAACTATCCAACCACAAGATTGCGAAGAGTTCGCAATACAAATTGGGTCAGACGACTCGTTAGTGAAAATAATTTATCAGTGAATGATTTGATATTGCCTATTTTTTTGACAGAAGGAAAAAATAAAATCGAAAATATAAAAAATATGCCTGGGGTAAAAAGATATTCGTTGGATAAACTCAATACAATTTTACGAAAATGTAAACATTATAAAATACCTATGGTTGCACTTTTTCCTTATACAAAAAAAAATAAAAGAGATCCATTGGGAAAAGAAGCACTCAACGAAAATAATCTAGTTTGTAAAGCAATAAATTCAATAAAAAAAAATTTTAAAGATATTGGAATTATGTGTGATATAGCACTTGATCCATATACCTCTCATGGTCATGATGGCATATTAAAAAATAATGAAATAGATAATGATGAAACCATTAAAATATTATCAAAACAAGCACTCATACATGCTAAAGCTGGTTGTGATGTAATTGCTCCATCTGACATGATGGATGGTAGAATTGGTTTAATTAGAAAAAAACTTGATCAATTTAATTTCAAAAATGTAAAAATTTTATCCTATGCTGTTAAATATGCATCAAATTTTTATGGACCATTTAGAGAAGCAGTGGGATCAAAAAATATTTTAAAGGGTGATAAAAAAACCTATCAAATGGATTATAGAAATTCTGATGAAGCCTTAAGAGAAGTTGGTTTAGATATTAAGGAAGGTGCAGATTTTATAATGGTTAAACCTGGTTTACCCTATTTAGATATCATTAGAAAAATAAAAGACAATTTTAAAGTTCCAGTTTTTTCTTACCAAGTTTCTGGCGAATATAGCCTGTTGAAAAATGGTATTAAGCAAAAAATTATTAGTGGAGATGCTGTTAAAGAAAGTCTTGTATCTCTCAAAAGAGCTGGTTCTTCCGCTATTGTTACCTATTTTGCGCTTGAAATTGCAGAAAAGTTAAAAAATCTTAAGTAAAATATTTTTCTAATAAATTTCGTGAAATTGGAAATTTTAAATTATTTTGATTATAAAATTTTTCTATCAAAACTTTTTTTGTAAATTCTAAAGATCTTTTTATTAATTCGTTTGATATTTCTAATGGAATTTCCCTTTTAATTAAAAAATATGGAATATCATAAGATGTATTATCAATTTTTACACTTATAAATTTACCTTCAACGTTTTGGTGTTTTTGATATTTTTCGAGTTCTGTATCATAACCTAGCTCTTTGATTAAATTAAGTTCCCAAAAAATATATAAAATTATCCATTGATCTAAATCTAATTTACTAAAAAGATTACCTAGTGACTGATATATAGCTTTATTTTTTTGTGACTCAGGTAGCAAAGTATTTAATAAGGTCGTTATGCTAATTATCGCTGTTGTTCTCTTTCTATCATTAAAATATTTTGCTGATATGGGTTCTATAATTTCTGTTTTGAAATATCCAATTTTATTGGGATTTTTCGATGTGTTTACAAGGTGAATTTTATTTCCAATTTGTAAAAAATTTTTTATTTTTCTGGAGTTCCCCCCGTAAACAATGCCACTTACTTTACCATGTAAATTTGTAAATACATTTATAATTGAAGCATTTTCTCTAAACTTATTCTTAGATAATAAGTATCCCTCGCTCTCCCAATTCATATTATTTTCATATCATATAATAAATTTTTTGCAGCATTTTGTTGCGCTATTTTTTTGGAATTTCCAAATCCAATATATTTTTTTGACGTTTTAATTTGAACAGTCGCTTTAAAATTTGGATTGTGATGAGGCCCAGAAATCTTTTGCAATTTGTACTTGGGTAATAATTTAAATTTTTTTAAACTATACTCTTGTAAAGTTGTTTTAGAGTCAATTACAGTTGTTTTCGATGATTTGAGATAAATTTCCCAATTTTTAATAATAAATTTTTCAGTAGTATTATAACCAAGTTCTAAATATATTGCACCGATAACTGCCTCTAAACAATCACTAAGTATTTTATCATCTGATCTCTTAAGATTCTTAAAGCTTTCACCTAAGAACATGTATTTTCTTAAATTTAGTTTTTTTGCTATTGAAGCACAGGTTTTTCTATTAACTAAGTTTGAAAATTTTTTATCAATAATACCTTCAGACTCTTCTGGATAAATTTCTAAAAGCTTTTTAGAAATTACTAAGGCTAAAACTCTATCGCCAAGAAATTCTAATTTTTCATAATTATCTTTGGAATTATAACTTTTATGAGTCAAGCTTTTCTCTACTAAAGTTAAATCTTTAAATTTAACCTCAAGTATATTTTCAAATTTTTCTAATTTTAATTGTTTCATAGAGACTTAAATAATCTTTCTAATCTAAAAGATTTATCTAAATTCCAAAATTTTAAGACACTTCCTTCTAATGTATCATTAGAAAAAAAAATATATTTTGCTTTTCCAACTAAATTAATATTTTGCACATAACCAACACTTGATAAAAATCTGCTGTCTTTAGAGCAATCTCTATTATCGCCCATCAAGAAATAATGATTTTGAGGCACAACATATTTATCGCTATTTTGCAATGTACCTTCTTTATTGTAAGCAGCTAGATATTTTTTTCCATTAGGTAATGTTTCTTCATAAATAATATTTTCCAACTCGTAAGAACCACATCTTATAGAATATTTTTTTTTAATTATTTTTCTTTTTATTTTTTCTTTATTAATAAATATTTCACCATTTATAAATTGAATTTCATCTCCTGGTAAACCTATCAAGCGTTTAATATAGTCGGTTCTATTATCTGCTGGTGTTTTAAAAACAACTAAATCTCCCTGATTAGGTTCAACCCTTATAAAACGATTATTTGATAAAAAAAAGGGACTGAAAGGAAAAGAGTGTTTGCTATAACCATAAGACATCTTAGAAACAAAAATTCTATCACCTATTAGTAAATTAGGCTCCATTGATGATGAGGGTATATAAAAAGGCTGGACAATTAATGAACGTATTAAAATTGCAATTATTAATGCATAAAAAATTGTTTTGATATTATCAATTAATATTATTTTAAATTTTTTGCTTATCATTGATATATAAAAACACAAGCAATAGCATAATTACTTTCATCAGATAAAGATAAAAAAACTTTAATTTTTTTTTTGTACAATTTATTCACATTTTTTAAACTTTTTCCCTTTAAATTTATATGTGGTTTACCTTTTTTATTATTTAAAACTTCTATTTCATTAAAACTTAAGCCTGTAGAAATACCTATACCCAGAGCTTTAGAAAATGACTCTTTTGCGGCAAATCTTTTTGCAAAGCAATTAAATTTTGTTTTTTTTTTTGAACAATATTTTATTTCATTTTTTGAGAAGACTCTTTTTAAAAATTTTTTATTTTTTTTTATACTTTTTGTAAGTCTTTTTACATTTACTATATCTGTTCCAATCCCTAACAATTTCATTGGTTGATAATTTTTTTAAAATTTTTAATAGATCTACCAATTCCAACAAAGATAGAGTCCCCTATAAGAAAATGACCAATGTTAAATTCTTTTATATTTATTATTTTTGATAATATTCTTGCAGATTTGTAAGTTATCCCATGGCCAGCATGAATTTCTAGCCCAATTGACACTCCAAAATCTATAGCTTTTTTTATTTTGCGGAATTCATTTTGGTAATTTTTTTTATTATTTATTAATCTGCATATTTTACCAGTATGTATTTCTACACAATCTGCATTAAAATAAAATTTTGCTAATTTAAGATCTCTTATTTTGGGCTCTATAAAAAGGCTTATTCTTGAACCATTTTTTTTTAATTTTGTAATTATCTTTTTTAAAAATTGTTTATTGTAATCTAAGTTTAAACCGCCCTCAGTCGTAATCTCTTTTCTTTTTTCGGGAACAAAACAAATAAAATCAGGTTTATATTTCATTGCAATCCTAAACATTTCATTTGTAGCAGCAATTTCCAAATTAATTGGTATTTTACTTTTTTTTTTTAAAACCTTAAGATCATTATCATTTATATGTCTTCTGTCTTCACGAAGATGAATGGTCACAGAGTCTGCACCGTGAGTTTTTGCAAAATTTGCAGCTCTTAAAGGATCTGGGTAATTTTCACCTCTTGCATTTCTAACTGTAGCGACATGATCTATATTAACTCCTAATCTTTTTTTTTTCATTAGAGATTCCTGCTTCCAGGTTTTATGGCCTTGATTTTTTTTAACTCATGGGGCAATTCATTTTGATTATATGTGGGGATATCTATTTTTACTTGTGAAATAATATTTTCTTTAATGAGTGATGATCCCTTTGACCTATCAATTAAACATGCATAACCAGCAATTATAGCATTAGATTTTTTAATAAGTTCAGAACATTCTAAACTAGATTTACCAGTTGTAATGACATCTTCAACAATAAGAACTTTTAAATTTTTTGGAATTTTAAAATTTCTCCTTAACTCAAAAGAATTATTTACTCTTTCAGAAAAAATAGTATCTTTATTAAGAATTTTACCAATTTCATAACCAACTATAATACCACCCATTGCCGGAGAAAGGATTAAGTCAAAGTCAGGCACAGCTTTTTTTATTTTTTCTGCTAAAGAATTGCAAAATTTAACAGCAAATTTTGGCTTACTCATTAATTGAGCACATTGAATATATTTACTACTATGTAAACCAGAGGATAGTATAAAATGACCTTCTATAAGTGCCTTAGTTTCCTTTAAAATTTTCAAAGATTCTTCGTAAGAAAGCATTTTTTTTCTGTTTGTGTCTAACAATTTTAAAATTTAAATTTTTTTGTTTAATCTGACTTATCAAGTTTGTAAATTTTTTCAAATCATTTATTTGTAAATCAAATGAAAATTGAAGAAAATCTTGTTTTTTTTTTAATAATTCTACATTAATAATATTTCCTTTATTTAGTCCAATAATTGTACTTATCTCACCTAATACTCCTGGTTTATGAGGGAGATCAACTATTAATGTTGAATGGTAAATTTTATTACTTTTTTCCTCTGATTGAAAAGATCTATCTTGCCAATATTTTCTTATAGACGCTCTGGCCTTTCCTGTTTTAGAGGAGGACAACCAGTGCAATGAAGGTGAAACTTTTTTTGAATTCAAAATTTGTATCATATCACCATTTCTAAGTTCAGTTTGCAAAGGAGACTCCCGCCCATTTATCTTACAGCCTATAGCGGTATCTCCTATTTTTGTATGAACAGCATACGCAAAATCAATTGCTGTAGCTGCTTTTGGTAATTTTATAACTGCCCCTTTAGGTGTAAAGCAAAAAACATTATCTTGAAACATTTGCAATTTTGTAAATTCATAATAATGTTCGGGACTATTACCGGTTTCTATAATTTCCACTAAGTCTCTTAACCAATCATATTCTTTCCAAGATATCTCTGAAAATTTTTCTGATGATTTATATTTCCAGTGAGATGCTATACCTCTTTCAGCAAATTCATGCATTTCTCCAGTTCTTATTTGAATTTCTATTCTTTGCCTATGAGGACCTATTACAGCCGTGTGTATTGATTTGTATCCATTTATTTTTGGTGTAGATATGTAATCTTTAAATCTTCCTGGTATTGCTGGGTATTCAGAATGAAAAATACCTAATGTCTTATAGCAATCATCAATATTACTTAAAATAATTCTAAAACCTACAATATCTGTTAATTGTTCTAGGGAAATTTTTTTATTTTGTATTTTTCTCCAAATTGAAAAAGGGGTTTTTTCTCTACCGGCGATTTCTGCATAAATTCCATTTTTATTTAGTAAACTGATTAAGTCAGCAGAAATTATTTTAAAACTATCCTCTCTGTTATTCTTAATAAATTTCAACCTTTCCTGAATTAAATCTCTTGCTTTTTTGTTTAAAATTTCGAAAGATAAATCCTCTAGCTCATCTCTTATTCTATTCATTCCCATTCTGTCCGCTAAAGGGGCATATATTTCCATAGTTTCTTTAGCAATTTTTTGTTTTTTCTCTTCAGATTTGAACGCTTTAATCGTTCTCATGTTGTGCAATCTATCTGCAATTTTTACTAGAAGCACTCGTATATCCTTTGAAGTTGCTAAAATAAGTTTTCTAAAATTTTCTGCTTTTGAATTGTCAACAACTTTATTTTCTAAAGCTGATATTTTGGTTACGCCATCAACTAAATCGGCAACTTCTTTGCCAAATTCTTTTAGTACTAATTCATATGTCGCTGATGTGTCCTCAATAGTATCATGAAGCAATCCTGTGACTATTGTGGCACTATCTAATTTTAGATCACTAAGAATATTTGCAACAGCTAAAGGATGAATTACAAAAGGATCGCCTGATTTTCTTTTTTGGTTTTTATGAGCGGTCATAGCAAAATCGAAGGCTTTATTTAAAGATTTGGAGTTCAAAAATCTATTGTAAGATTTGATTTTACTAATTAATTCATTATTACTAATCATTAATTAATTATATCACTTTTAGCTAATCTTGTAATCTGAATACGTAAATTTAAATTTAGATCTGATATTAAATCATTTATTTTTTTATTAGTTATTGGGTGTCTCCATTCAGGATTAAGATCTCTCATTGGAAAAAGAACAAAATTTCTTATATGTAATCTAGGATGGGGTATGTTAATTTGCTTAGTCTTTTTTACTATTCCTTTAAAATCGATTATATCAATATCACACACCCTGGGAAAATTCGTAACTTTTTTAACTCTACCTATTCTTTTTTCAATATACTTTATCCTATTTAATAAGTCCTCAGGCGTTAATTTGCTCTTAACTTTAATACCTATATTTAGAAATTTTGGGAAAACTGAGTTTGGATATGAGGGTGTTTCATAAATAGATGATGTTTTAAGAATAATTATTCCATATTTTTTTATTGATTGAATTGCATATTTTATATTATCTATTCTTTTCCCTAATCTTGAGTCTAAGTTTGAACCAATATTCAAATAAATCATTTTTGTCTATCTCTAAAAATCTTGGCTTTTTCTCTATACCAGTCCCTCTTCTTTTTTACTTGTCTCTTATCATAAAGTTTTTTTCCTTTAGCCACAGCAATTTGAATTTTTGCTTTACCTTTTGAAAAATAAAGTTTGGTTGGCACTAATGTTAACCCATCTTGATTTATCCTGCCTATCAATTTATTAATCTCTTTTTTTTTTAATAATAATTTCCTATCTCCTCTCGGATCATGGTTGTTGTATGATGATTGTTTATATAGAGGGATATGAGAATTGATTAAGAATATTTCTCCATTTTTATCTAAAGCAAAAGACTCGGAAATATTTGCTTTCCCATCTCTTAATGATTTTACTTCAGAGCCTTTCAAGCATATTCCAGCTTCAATTAATTCTTTAAAAAAATAATTAAAACTTGCTTTTCTGTTAAGACAAATAATTTTTTGACCAAAAGATCTATTTTTAATCATCAAAGCAGTTTCGCGACTTCAAGTGCTTTTTGAACTTCTTTCTTAGTACTTTCCATAACCTCAACTAAAGGCAGTCTAACAGTAGGTGGAGATAATTTTAATAAAGATGCAGCATATTTGACGGGAGAGGGATTGCTCTCAATGAATAATGCTTTATGAAGTGGTGATAATAATTTATTTATTTCATTTGCTCTAGTTAAGTTTTTGTTGTCATTTAAATTAAGAGAACAAGATTGAAACTCCGCGCACATTTTTGCAGCTACATTTGCTGTTACGCTAATACAACCAGAGCCACCTCTTTTATTGAACTCTAAAGCATTATGATCCTCGCCAGTTAATTGTAAAAACTCTTTTCCCATAAATTTAATTGACTGATCAACACGTTCTAAATTCCCTGTTGCGTCTTTGACCCCTATGATATTTTTTAATTCAAACAACTTACTCATAGTTTCAACTGACATATCTATAACAGATCTTGAAGGAATATTATAAATGATGATTGGTATACCTACATTGTCATTAATTTTTTTGTAATGTTGGTAAAGACCTTCTTGTGTGGGTTTATTATAATATGGAGTTACAATAAGCAATCCGTTGGCTTTAGATTTTTCTGCGTACTTGGATAACTCTATAGCTTCTTCTGTAGAGTTTGAACCTGTGCCAGCTATAACCGGTATTTTGCCCTTACACTCTTTCACGGCTATCTCTATAACTTTCTTATGTTCATTATGAGATAAAGTTGGTGATTCACCGGTCGTTCCAGCTGGGACTATGCCATTCGTGCCATTTTGTATGTGATGTTGAATTAAATCTGCATAATTACCTTCATCTAATTGATCATCTTTAAATGGAGTTATTAATGCTACGATTGAACCTTTGAACATAAGTTAATATAAGAATATTTATAGTTTAATTTATGCTTAAAAGATTAATTAGTCTAGTTATATTATTAAGTTTAATAATAAATTTTGAGATAAGCTCTGAAGAAACTCGATTTTTATTACCAAAAGATAAACCTTCGGTATTTAAAAAAATTGATAATATTAAAAAAAATACCGAGGTTATAACACCGTCAAAAAAACCAGAAATATTTGAGAAAAAAAAGGCTATTGAAAAGGTTGCAAAAGAAAAAGAGAAAACAATAGTTAAAGATAATGTAATAAAAAAACAGCTCAAAACCAAACAAATAAGCACTTTTTTGGTGCCTAAAAAAAAACCAAAATCTTATAAAGTAGTTTCTTCTTCTAAAAGATCAAAATATTTAAACCAAAAAGATTTTGATAGAGCAAAATTAGTTTTTGAACAATTTAAAGCAAGGAAATGGATAACGGGATATCAAACATCTACTAAAATTAAAGATAAAGAATTTAAAAATTTTATTAGGTACCTATATTTGATTAAAGTTGGAAATAACGCAACATTCAATGATTATCAAATATTTATAGATAGAAACTCAGATTATCCTAGAATAGGACGTCTTCGGTATTTAGCTGAGAAAAAAATTTATTTAAAAAATACAACACCAAATAATGTTATTAATTGGTTTGAAAAATATCCTCCCGTAAGCGGTACTGGGAAATTAAAACTTGCAGAGGCAATGATGAAAAAAAATAATAACTCGGAAATATCTGTCTTAATAAAAGATGGTTGGGTTAATGCAGACTTAAATAAAAGTGAATTAAGATATTTTAGAAATAAATTTAAATCGATTTTAACTTCAGAAGATCACATTAAAAGGGCCGATCATTTAGCGTGGGAAAAAAAATATTGGGATTTGAAAAGAATGTTAAAATATTTACCAAAAGATTATAAAGCGCTTTATAACGCTAGACAAATATTAATGAGTAATTCTTATGGTGTTGACAATGCTATTGCAAAAGTGCCAACAAGATTTAAGAAAGATATAGGTTTGCAATATGATAGACTTAAATGGAGAAATAGACGAGGTAGACTGGAGTCTTCATTGCAAATTTTATATGACAATTCAAATAAATCGGAGGAAGAATTAATAAGAGCCGATCTTTGGTGGATTCAAAGGGAAAGTATTGTAAGAAGTTTAATTTATAAAAAAAGATATAAAACAGCATACAAAGTAGCTAGCGAGCATGGTCTATCTTCAGGTCCTGAATTTGCCGATGCTGAATGGCTCTCTGGTTGGATAGCACATACGTTTTTAAAGTCTCAAGAATATGCCATAGATCATTTTCTTAATTTTTATGATAACGTGAGTTACCCAATAAGTGTTGCAAGAGGCGCGTATTGGTTAGGTAAATCATATCAGGCATTAGGTGACAAAAAGAATTCTGAAAAATATTTTTCAGAAGGTTCAGAGTTTTTAACAACTTATTATGGTCAACTTGCATTGAAAGAACTAAATTCTCAAAACGAAATGACATTAATAGATGAAAGTAAATTTTCTAGTGAATATGAAAAAAAATTTAATAAAAATAGGCTTATAAGAATTGTAAAAATTCTTAAAGAATTAGATGAAACTAAATATTCAAAATCAATCATAAAACATTTAGCTGATTTAGATATAGAAAATGGTAGTGAAATTCTTGCAGCAAAATTGGCTACAGATATTGAAAGATATGATTACGCAATTCAAATTTCAAAAAAAGCCTCTTACGAAAAGAGATTTTATTTAAAATATAATTATCCAATAATTACGACTCCGAGAAAAATAAATAATAAAATCATGCCTCCTCCCGAAATGATATTAGCTATAATTAGACAAGAAAGTGAATTTGATAGAAGAGCAAATAGTTATGTAGGTGCAAGGGGAATGATGCAACTTATGAAATACACTGCAAAAATCGTTGCCAAACAAGCAAAACTTCCTTACAGTATAAGCGGATTAACTAGGGACCCAGAGTATAATATTAAATTAGGATCATATTACTTCAATTCTTTATTAAGTGATTATAATAACGTTTTTCCGTTTGCTATTGCAGCATATAACGCTGGGCCAAATAGAGTAAAAACTTGGAGGAGAGTAAACGGTGATCCATCAAAGAACCAGCTAAGCTATATTGATTGGATAGAGTTAATAAGATTTAAAGAAACTAGGAATTATGTTCAAAGAGTCATTGAAAATATTAATGTTTATAGATTTATGATAAGTCAACAACCTGAAAAAATAAGTGGATTTTATAAATAAACTGGCGGTGAGAGAGGGATTCGAACCCTCGGTACGGCTTTTCAACCGTACGTCGGTTTAGCAAACCGATGGTTTAAACCAACTCACCCATCTCACCAAATTAGTATATTTATATAAAAATTTTATCTATATTGCATCAGATTTAATTAATGAAGCAGCATCAATTAAAAGGAGTCATATCTACTATTTCCGCGTCTTTATGGTGGGGAATAATAGGTGTCATTTATTTTAAATTCGTATCATTTGCCTCACCATTGGAATTAACAATACATAGAACTATTTGGACAGCATTTTTACTTATTTTGATTACCTTTTACTACTCTAAATGGGATGAATTTTTTAAAATTGTAAAAAAAACCCTACAATATAATCATATTATTTATAAGTGGTCTTTTGGTTACAATAAATTGGTTTACTTGGTTATATGCAGTAAGCACAGAAAAATTATTAGATGCAAGTTTAGGTTATTATATTTTTCCTTTGTTAAGTGTATTTCTTGGGGCATTATTTCTTAATGAAAAACTAAACAAATACAAAATTATTGCTGTCATTTTGGTGGCCATTTCACTAATTTATTTGCTTATTAAACTTAATGAAATTCCTTGGATTGGAATATTAGTTGCTATTACCTTCAGTCTATATGGACTAATTAGAAAAAAAATTAAAATTTCATCTGATATTGGTTTACTTATTGAAACATTATTAATATCTCCGATTGCAATATTTCTATTCATTTATTTAATGAAAAATAATCTAAATATTTTTTCTATGAAAGAGCCATTACTGTCTTTTTATTTATTTTGGGCTGGATTTATGACTTTAGTACCTTTGTTTTTGTACACTATAGGTTTTAATATAGTTGGAATAGGACCAGCCAGTATGATATTTTTTTTAACTCCTACTGCACAATTTATTTTAGGTTTAATGTACTTTAATGAACCTTTGGTTTTTGATAAACTTATTGGGTTCGTTTTGATTTGGATTTCAGTAATAATTTATTTAAATGAATTACGTAAAGAGTAAATAAGGAGAATTAATAGTGGAATTAAAATTGCTACCATAAATGAAATAAAAAGTAAATTTGATAAGATAAAATTGTTAATATAATTTTCTGAAATTATATTTCCTATTAGAATACTACTTTTAAAATTTTGATTAGGAAAAAAAAGTACACCAGATATTAGTCCTGAAGTTATAGAGACTGTAGCTATTTTTGTATTAATCGATTTGTTAAAAAATCCGTAAAATATTGTTATTACTGCTGCACAACAAAATAAGTCTGCAAGTAGAAAAAGGTATAAAATACTGAGTCCTTTAGAAGAAATGATAAAAGTTATTAAACAAATAATAATAATTATATAATTTGATTTTATCTTAATATTTTTTTTATTAATGTTTTTATTTAGGTCCCTGCCATTTATTATGAAAACACTCGATATAGCATTTATAAGAGTATCAATAGTGCTTAGCGTTAATGATATTGCTAAAATTAAAATTGCCAGCACAATTACTAAGTTTTGATTTTTAAGCATTATTTCGAAAAAAGCTAAATCAGGGACAATTTCAGAATTTATTGAAATTGATATTAGACCTGTATAACCAAACCAAAAAACAATGGCAAAGGTTATTATAGAAGAATAAATTAAACTTGTTTTTAATATATTATTATTTTTAGCTGAAAAAACTCGCTGCCAATTTCCTTGGTGAAATAAATTAGTTGCTGCAACAGCAATAAAAAATGTTAAGAATGCAGTATAGTTTGGTATATAGTCTTTATCGATTAAATTAGAAGATTTATTTTTAATTAAATCCCAACTAGATGATCCAAGGTTACCTAAAATAAAATAAATAGATAAAATAATAATAATAGATAAAAAGATAAATTGATACTTATCAGTTTCAATTGATAATTTAAATCCACCTTTCAATATATAAGTTAAACAAATTAACAATGTTAAAGCTGATGTTTTCCATAAAGGAGTGTTTGATATATATTTTAGTAAAGAAGATATAGCTGTAATTTCTGCTATTAGAAATATTGTTAAATAAAATATTATTAAAAATAAGCATATTTTCAAAACTATCTTACCAAATCGTTTGTCTATAAATTCAGTTAAAGAAAGTCCCTTTGGCAATTCTTTTCTAATTTTAGGTCCAAAATTATATAAAAATAACATTGGTGCTGCAGTTCCTAATGCATAACCGGTTACAGCGCCTATTCCACCCCATGTGGCTGCTGAGGCGGGTCCAAATAAAATCCAGGCTCCTAAAGCGGACGCTGAAATACTTGATGTTAAAGCAAATGTATTTTCATTTCTATCGCCTACAATATAATATGAATTATCTAATTTTTTTTTTCTATTAAAATGACCTAAAACTATGAAAATTAGACCCATTAATAAAATTACTGTCAATGAAGAATTTGAAGATAAATATACTTTTTCCATTTTTCCCTTACTGAATTACCGGTCAGGTTCTTCGGGTATGATCTCAGTCTTTTAGACACCCCGTTTATTTATCATACACCTATTATTGGAAGTGAGTCAAATGATGCTGTATCTATTCTAGATGAATGTTCTCTTCTCATTTTCCAACCTTTGCTTAAACCTGCATGAGCAATACTAATTGCATATCTTCCATATTTTGAATTTGTGTAATCTATAGCTCTCATTAATTTTTTTGATTTATTCTCTAATAAAGGTGTAAGGAGATTACGATCATTTTGTTTTGCATCTTTTAAATTTGATAATATTATTCCTGCTTTTTGATATGAATATCCATATTTATATATATCATTTAAAGCCTTAACTGCATTCTTTATTAACTCGATGCTGTTGCTAGAAGGAATTGCCAAATCTATTGTTTTTGAATTTGAATAATACTTTTTGTTCTTATCAAATGGACTAGTTCTGATAAATACAGTTATTGTTTTTGCTAATTGATCGTCTGCTCTGATTTTTTCTGCTGCATTTAAACAATGTGTGACAACTGACTCTTCTAATTCTTCTATATTTTTTACTTTTCGCCCGAATGATCTTGAAACACAGCAATTTTTTCTCTTTTCTTGCTCCATTTGTAAATTAATACAAGGTATTCCTCTTAACTCCATTGCTGTTTTAGCGCCTAAAACATTTGTCCCCTTTTTTACCCAGGTGTTTGAAACATTTTTTAAGTCATAAGCATTACGAATATTATTCTTATAATAAAACTTAGATAATTGCTTTCCAACTCCCCAGACTTTTTCAATAGGAAATTTTTTTAGTTTTTCATCTATATCTTTTTTTAAATACACAACTCCTGTTTTTTCTTTTTTTGCTATGTGGTTTGCCACCTTGCTTAAGGTTTTAGTAGAGGCTATACCCACACTTGTTGGTATCCCTGTCCATCTAAGTATTCTTGATCTAATTTGTCTTCCATATTCTTCTATTCCTTCGTGATCCATAAAAGATAGGTCTATAAAAGCTTCATCGATAGAATATATTTCAACTTTAGGTGAAAAGGTTTTTAATACCTTCATTACTCTTCTAGAGATGTCTCCGTATAATGCATAGTTCGAAGAATAGACTTCTATTTTGTTTCTAGTTATTAATTTTTTTACTTTAAAATAAGGTTCGCCCATTTTTATACCCATATCTTTTGCCTCTTGTGATCTAGATATTACGCAACCATCGTTATTCGACAAAACAACTACAGCTCTTTTTTGTATTTTTGGTTTAAAAAGCCTTTCACAGGAAACATAGAATGAGTTGCAATCTATGAGGGCTATTATATTTTTTTTAGTGGTGTACTTGATGGATGACATAAGTTACAACTCCCCAAATAATTACTTCTTGATCATTTGCTAGATATATTTTTTCTGACGATTTATCCGATCCAGATGTTAAGAATGTTTTTCCTTTCTCTTTCAAGATGGTTTTGACTACGAGTTCGTCATTAACATTAGCAATTACTGTTGAAAAGTTTTTAGGATTGATGCTCCTATCTACTATTAACAAATCACCGTCGTATATTCCCACATTGTTCATAGATTTTCCTTGAACTCTAATTATAAATGTTGCGGGTGAATTTTTTATTAAGTGATTGTTCAAATCTACATCATCTTCGATATAGTCTGTGGCAGGAGAAGGAAAACCAGCTCCTACTTTGTGTATATAAAAGGGTATTTTAATATCCATAAATGTTCTTATTTTGTTCTTTTATACATTATAAAGTTCTCAAAGGTCAAGATATTAATTGGGTCAAAATGCACAAAGATAAAAAAACAAAATTATAATAAAAGAGAAAAATGAGAAAAATATTTGTAGTATTAGTTCTATCTTTAATAACAACAGCAAGTTTCGCTGATGGCCATGGGAATTCAAAACTAACAGCAATTAAAAAAAGCGGTGAATTACGTGTAGGAACCACTGGTGATTGGGATCCTATGTCAATGAAAGATCCTGCAACTAATAAATACAAAGGTTTTGATATTGATGTAATGAAAGAACTTGCAAAAGATCTTGGGGTGAAAGTAAAATTTGTACCAGCAGAGTGGAAAACAATAGTAGCAGGAATAACTGCTGACAGATATGACATTTCAACAAGTGTGACTAAAACTCCCAAAAGAGCAGAAGTGGCAGGATTTACTGCTACATATTACAAATATGCAACAGTGCCGATTGTTTTAAAAAAGAATTTAAAAAAATTTCCTACTTGGGAGTCTTTGAACAATAGCAACGTAAAAATAGCGACAACCTTAGGCACATCTCAAGAGGAAAAAGCGAAAGAATTTTTTCCAAAATCAAAACTTCAATCTGTTGAAGCACCAGCTAGAGATTTTCAAGAAGTTCTTGCAGGAAGAGCGGATGGAAACATTACAAGTTCAACTGAGGCAAACAAGTTAGTTATAAAATATCCTCAATTAGCCATAGTTCCTGATGGAGGAAAAAACCCAGCATTTTTAGCAATGATGGTTCCAAAGGGAGACAAAATTTGGAATGATTATGTGAGTAATTGGATTAAAAAGAAACAGGCATCGGGTTTTTTCAAGAAATTACTATCTAAGTATAATTTAAAAAGCTTATAATTTAAGTTCCAATACCTTTCGTTAACAAATATAGTCAAGTAGTGAAATTTTTAAAATTAATTTCTATATTATTTTTACTTCAGGGATGTGGTTCAAACTATGAATGGGGTTGGTATATATTAAGTCCTGATAATTTAGAAGGTCTGACAAATATAAAATTTTTAATAAGCGGTATCACAACGACTATTTATATTTCAGTAGTATCTATAGTTCTGGCTATGATTATAGGGTTGATTGTTGCCCTCCCATCACTATCTAATAATAAATTTCTGAGTTATTTTAATATAACTTATGTAGAAATCGTCAGAGCAGTTCCCTTGTTAGTTTTAATTCTTTGGATATATTATGGTCTTCCAATTATGTTGGGAGTAAGTTTCTCACCATTTGTATCGGGTATAATAGCTTTGACTATTAGCGAAAGTGCATTTCAAGCAGAAATTTTTAGGGCTGGTATAAATTCTATTTCTAAAGGACAGCATGAAGTATCTGAGTCACTTGGAATGACTTTCTGGAAAAAAATGAGATTTGTAATCTTGCCGCAAGCAATTAAAGTTGTATTGCCTGCGATGGGAAATCAATTTGTCTATGTTTTAAAAATGTCCTCTCTAGTATCTATTATAGGGATTGGAGATTTAACAAGAAAGGCAAATGAACTTGTGACAACTACCTACAGACCATTAGAAATATATACTTTTTTAATCCTAGAATACTTAGTATTAATATTAGTAGTCTCCTACTTTGTGAGAAAATTAGAGAATAGACTAAAATACAAATAACTTTTTAAAAGAAACTCTAAATACTCTCTTCAAAAAAAATGGAACAAAAGTTAAAACGACTAAACCCATCATCCAATTTGTTACCAAGATTGTGTAGAAAATATCTTGGTATTCACCATTTCTTATGTTAATTACATACCAGAGAGACATAAATGGTATTAACGTAAGTCTAAGTATCGTCATATATAAACTATAAATTGGTCTTTTAAGCGCTTGGAATAAAGCAGAAGTAATAAAAAATACAGGATAAACGGGCCCGATAAGAGCAGCGACTTGTAAGTAAAGCGCCCCTCTTTGAATGACCTCAAGGTCATTTGTAAAAAAAGAAATTATAATTTCAGATGTTAAATAAACAAAAATACCAGCTAACACCATAAACCCGGAACCAAACATTAATGCTTTTCCATAAACTTCTTTTACTCTGAAATGCATTTTTGCTCCGTAATTTTGACCGGCAATTGATAAAACGGCAGTGTTTAAACCTATAACAGGTAGTAATAAAACTTGTTCTATTCTAACTGCTGTACCATAACCTGCTGTTGCTAGCTCACCAAATTGACCAACAAAATAGAAAATATTAAATACTCCAAACATTATCATTAACATGGTAAACATTATTGGAACTGATTGTTTAAAAAGTGTACTGATATAATCAAACTTTGGTTTAAAGCATTCTAGATACAAGTATTTTTTTAATTTACAGCAGTAAACTTTGTTGGCTAGATATATTAAGCCTACACACTGGGAAACTAATGTAGCTATTGCTAAACCAGCAATTCCGAATGCTGGTATAAACCCATAACCAAAAATAAATAAAGGATTAAGAAATATATTCAAGAAGAAAGTGAATATTAAAACGTTTCTATAACTTTTCGTATCACCTTGCGCATTCAGAGTTCCATTTAAAGATAACTGAGCTAATACAATTATTGCACCAAAAAATATTATATCTAAGTATTCACGCGTTAAAATTATACTTTCTTCAGTAGAACCCATAATTCTTAAAAGTTCATCGGAAAAATTTAAACCAAACAAAGTTACAAAAATCGAGATAACAATCGCTAGTACTATAGACTGAGCAACATACATAGAAGCTTTTCTATCCTCTTTAGCCCCAATAGAGTTACTTATTAAAGCTGTTGTACCAGCTCCAATACCAACAGCTACAGCTATTGCTATAAAATAAATTGGCCAAGATTTTGCTATTGCTGCTAGTGCTTCTGGAGAAATTCTTCCTGCAAAATAAGTATCAACAAGATTATAAAAAGTTTGAAAAAGAGATCCAGTGCTAGCGGGTATAGTTACTTTTCTTAAAAGTTGCCAAATTGAACCTTTTGTTAAATCCATATTTAATATTCCTTTTGAAACTTATGCTTCTTTCCCGCTTTTTTGGCAAGATTAATTTGATTTTGCCTCATTCGAAATCTTGACTTTTGCAAACTTGATAGTGTGTCATAACATCTTTCACAAGAAACGCCCTCTTCATATTTTTTTGATTTCTTATCTTTTGTTGATATAGGTTTTCGACAACCTCCACAAATTGAAAAAGTTCCTTGTTTTAATTTATGTTTTAAAGAAACTCTATTATCAAAAACAAAACATTCGCCTTTCCATAAACTATCTTTTTTTTTAGTTTTGTTGAGATAATTAATTATTCCACCTTTTAACTGAAAAACGTTTTTGAAACCCTTTTGTTTTAAAAAAATTGATGCCTTTTCACATCTAATACCTCCGGTGCAGAACATCGCAACAGGTTTGGTCTTTTCGATTTTATTTAAAAATTTAGGAAAATCTCGAAAATTTTGTATATTTGGATTCATTGCATTCTTAAAAGTGCCAACGTTATATTCAAAGGGTTTTCTTACGTCAATCAAAAGAGTTTCTTTTTTTACAATTAACTTGTTCCAAGAATTTCCAGACAAATACCTATTACGTCTTTTGCTTTCACCCTTAATTTTAAAGCCAAGTGGTACAACTTCTTTTTTTACTTTCACTTTTGCTTTGTGAAATGGTTGAAAACGACTAGTAGAAATATTGCTACTATCAAATTCTGTGAATTTAAATTTTTTTTTTAGTAATTTTAAAATTTTAAAAATATCTTTGCTATTGCCTGCAAGAGATCCATTAATACCTTCTGAAGAGATTATAATTGATCCTCTAATACTGGTATTTGATATTTCGTTTTCAAGATAAGTTTTGTGTTTTTTTAAGAAATTAATCCTTTTAAACTTGTAAAATCCAGAAATAGTGAACATTATTTTTTAATACAAATAGTTAACCCATCTCCAATAGGAACTATATTCTTTGTAATCCTTTTATCTTGTTTAACATGAATATTAAAATCCCTTATAATATTTGTAAATTTATCGTTATTTGCATTGTCGGCAACTTCACCGTGCCATAATACATTATCAATAACTATAAGACCCTTTTTATCTATCAAATTCATACAAGATTCATAATAATTTAAGTAATTTTCTTTATCAGCGTCAATAAAAATTAAATCAAATAACTTTTTTGTATCTTTTAATTCTTTCAAACTCTCTATAGCTGGTTTGATAATTTGTTTAATCCTGTTTTCTTTGGCTTTGTCATAAAAGTATTTAGCCTTATTGCTAAATTCGGGATTTTTATCTAAGCTAATTAAAATTCCATCAGCAGGAAGTGCCATAGCCATAGATAAAGCACTAAATCCAGTAAAACTACCAATCTCTAAAATTTTTTTTACATTTGAAACTTTTATTAATGTTTGTAGAAATTGAGCTTGTGATATAGATATTTGTAATCTTTGCTTATCTCCTAGACTTTTGTTGTGCTGAATTATTTCATTCTGAACATCAGACAAAGTTTCTGAATGATCAATAATATATTTTTCAAGATTATCAGTTAAATCTAATTTTTTAGGCATAATTAGCCTTTTAAAAGTTTTTTTAAGATATCGTTTGTTAACTGTGGATTAGCTTTACCACCTGATTGTTTCATAACTTGACCAACAAAAAAGCCAAATAATTTTTCTTTACCGGACTTATACTGGTCAACTTTATCTTTGTTCTTAGTTAATATTTCATTGATAATTTTTTCTAATTCTTTGGGATCACTTTGCTGTTTCAGGCCTTTTGACTCGATAATTTTTTTTGGATTATCACCGCTCTCTACCATTAATTCAAAAACTTCTTTTGCTATTCTACCAGAAATTTCCCCTGACTTTATTGATTGAATCAATTCAGCAAAATTTTTAGCAGAGATAGGTGACTTAGATATATTGAGTCCTTTGTCATTTAACATTGCAAATAAATCTCCCATCATCCATGTTGCGGCAAGTTTTTTATCAGATAATTTTGCAACCTCTTCATAATAATTTGAAATTTCTTTTTCAGAAACTAGCACATTAGCTTCATAAGAATTAAGTCCGTAATCGCTCATGAATCTTTCTTTTTTATTATCAGGTAACTCGGGTAAAGTTTTTTTTAAATCATCTATTAATTTTTGTTCAATTTTAAGAGGCAAAAGATCCGGATCTGGAAAATATCTGTAATCATGAGCATCCTCTTTTGATCTCATGGATCTTGTCTCATTTTTTTTTGTATCAAAAAGTCTTGTTTCCTGCTCAATCTTTTTCCCTTCATCTAATAATTCAACCTGCCTTTTGGCCTCGTATTCTATTGCCATTTGCATAAATTTTATTGAATTTACATTTTTTATTTCACATCTTGTTCCAAAATTTTTATCTCCTACTTGTCTTACCGATACATTAACATCAGCCCTTAATGAACCCTCTTGCATATTACCGTCACAAGTTCCTAGATATCTCATTATAGTTCTAAGTTTTTTTATATAAGCATTAACTTCCTCTGGAGATCGAAGATCTGGTTTGCTTACAATTTCCATTAGTGCAATTCCTGAACGATTTAAATCGACATAAGTACTTGATGGATCCATATCGTGAATACTTTTACCTGCATCTTGTTCTAGATGAAGTCTCTCAATGCCAATCTCTTTTGAACCATATGGCATATCTAATAAAACTTTTCCTTCGCCAACTATAGGATTTTTATACTGTGAGATCTGATAGCCTTGAGGAAGGTCTGCATAAAAATAATTTTTTCTATCAAAAACAGAATTATTATTAATTTTAGCATTTAATCCTAAACCAGTCCTAATGGCTTGGTTTATGCACTCTTTATTTATAACTGGAAGCATACCAGGAAAAGCAGAGTCTATAAGACTTACTTGGCTATTAGGTTCAGCTCCAAATTTAGTTGCAGAACCAGAGAAAAGTTTTGAGTTTGAAGATACTTGAGCATGAACTTCCAAGCCAATTATTACCTCATAATTGTTTTTCTCCCCTTTTATAAAATAATCAAATTTATCTTTGCTCATAACCACCAATTTTTTATTTCATTTTTAAAATTACAATTTTTTTCAAAAGCATAGGCCACATTCAATATATTTTGCTCATCTAAAGTCTTCCCAATTAACTGCAATCCTAGTGGATAGCCCTTTTTATCTAAGCCTGCGGGTACGGATATTGCAGGTAAACCAGCTAAATTTACTGGTACAGTGAATATATCATTGAGATACATAGAAATAGGGTCATTAGTCTTTTCACCAATTTTAAATGCAGAACTTGGTGTTGAAGGTGTCAAAATAGCATCTACCTTAGCAAAATTTTCATCAAAATCTTTTTTAATAAGCTGTCTAACTTTTTGAGCTTTAAGATAGTAAGCGTCATAATACCCTGATGACAAAACATAAGTACCAATTAAAATTCTTCTCTTTACCTCGTCTCCAAATCCTTCAGATCTTGTATTCTCATACATTTCAATTAAATCATTTCCTTTTGATGATCTAAAACCATACTTTACTCCATCATATCTAGCCAAATTTGAAGAAGCTTCAGCTGGTGCAACTATATAATATGTTGGCAGTGCATACTTTGTATGAGGGAGTGAGATGTCAATTATATCAGCGCCTAAGTCTTTTAAAATACTTTTTCCCTTGTTCCATAATTCGTCAATTTCTTTTGGCATATTTTCAACTCTATATTCCTTAGGTATACCAATTTTCAGACCTTTAATATCTGTTTTCAAATTTTTTGAATAATTTTCTTTTTCCTTTTCTATAGATGTAGAATCTTTTTTATCAAAACCAGCCATAGCCTCTAACATAATAGAGCAATCTTTGACAGATTTAGTCATCGGACCAGCTTGATCGAGTGATGAGGCGAAGGCGACTATTCCCCAGCGTGAACACAGTCCATAGGTTGGTTTTAGTCCGACAGTTCCGGTGAAGGACGCAGGCTGTCTTATTGATCCACCTGTATCCGTGCCTATTGTTGCAGGAGTTAAATCAGCTGCAAGTGCAGATGCAGAGCCACCGGATGATCCCCCAGGAACAGTATCCTTAGCTATTGGATTTATAACATTTCCAAAATAACTTGTTTCATTAGATGACCCCATTGCATATTCATCACAATTCAATTTACCTAGTAGGATTGCTCCCTCTTTCCATAAATTCTCTGTAACAGTGGACTCATATTGAGGTATAAAATTTTCAAGCATTTTACTACCGGCTGTAGTTTTAAATCCATTAGTACAAAAAAGATCTTTAACAGCTAATGGTATTCCTGGGAGTAAAGAGTTTAAATTTGGTTTTTTATCGAACTCTTTTGATTTTTGAATTGTATGTTCAAAACAGGTAGTTATATAAGAATTAAGTTTTTTGCCTTTATTTACTTTATCTATGTAGAGATTAGCAAGTTCTTCAGACTTAATCTCTTTTTTTTTTATTAAATCTATTATATCCGATAAGTTTTTTTTTATAATTTCTGACATTATTCAATTACCTTTGGAACAACAAAAAATTCCTCATTTTTTTTTGGCGAATTTTTAAGAATTTTATCTCTTATTTTTCCATCATTTATTTTATCTTCTCTTGATCTGAGCGGTGAATTTAAAATTGAGGATAATGGTTCTACTTTATCAGTATTTAACTCATTTAATTGCTCTATAAATTTGAATATAGAAGTCAAATCTTTAGCTAATGAGTCAGATTTATTTGAATCTATAGAAATTCTAGCTAACTTACTTATATGTTTAATTTTATCTTTATCTATGGACATATGTGATTTAAGTTATTTATATAGGAAATTAATATCATAAAATATAATAAATAAATGTTGGATATAGAGGAATTTAAGAAAAAACTAGACAAAAAATCGAGGCTTATTGGCATTGATCCTGGAAAAAAGCGTATAGGGATAGCTATTTCGGATGAAGATAAAATAGTTGCCACACCATACAAAACGGTTATTAAAAAAGATTATTCTAATTTTTTGGCTGAAATAAAGAAAATAGTCCTGGAAAATAATATTAAAGGTATCATAGTTGGTAATCCAGTAAATATGGACGGATCCTTAGGTCCCTCGGCTCAATCGGCAAAAGATTTAGCTTTAAACTTATCAAAAGATGTTACACAAAATATCACTATGTGGGATGAAAGACTCTCAAGTGAGGGTGCTTTTAATTTATCTAGTAATTTAGATATAAATGTAAGTAAAAAGGTGCAAAAATTGGACGAAAATGCAGCACAATTCATTCTGCAAGGTGCTTTGGATTATCTATCTAAAAATAATACTTGATATGATCTTGCAAAAGGCCTATAGAGTTGATTTTAATGGCAGTAATAAAAAAGACTTCAGCTATTAAAAATTCACCCAAACATCTTTTAGGTATCCAAAACTTATCAATTTTAGAGGCACAAAAAATTCTAGATGAGGCAAAAGCTTTTATTAAATTAAATAGGAGTAATACCAAGAAATTGGATACTTTAAGAGGAAAAACTCAAATCAATTTATTTTTTGAACCATCGACCAGAACACAAAGTTCTTTTGACTTAGCTGGCAAAAGATTAGGTGCCGATGTTATGACTATGAATATGAGTAACTCTGCATTAAAAAAAGGTGAAACACTTATTGATACAGCAATGACACTTAATGCTATGCATCCAGATTTAATTGTTGTTAGACATCAAGACTCTGGCGCACCAAATCTTCTATCACAAAAAGTTAATTGTGCTGTGATTAACGCAGGGGACGGAAGAAGAGAGCACCCTACTCAAGCATTACTTGACGCGCTAACGATTATTAATCGAAAAGGAAAAATTGAAGGACTTAAAATTGCAATTTGCGGTGACATAAAACACTCAAGAGTGGCTAGATCAAATATTTACTTGATGAATATGTTAGGTGCAGAAGTAAATGTAATTGCCCCGAAAACTTTAATGCCAGAGTCAATTGAACAACTTGGTGTTAAAGCATTCACGAGTATGAAAAAAGGATTGGAGTCATGTGATATTGTTATGATGCTTAGATTACAAAATGAAAGAATGAAGGGATCTTTTTTGCCATCCAAAAGAGAGTACTACGAATATTTTGGACTTACTCCTGAAAAATTAAAATTTGCAAGCAAAGATGCATTAGTAATGCACCCTGGTCCAATGAATAGAGGTGTAGAAATAGATACTAAATTAGCTGATGATATTAATGTTAGTTTAGTTAAAGAACAAGTCGAACTTGGAGTGGCAGTTAGAATGGCTTGCCTTAAATTATATTGTAAATGAAAGAAAAAATATTAAAAAATTGTAGAATAATTGATCCATCACAAAAGATTAATGAAATAGGCGGTATTCTTATCGATGATAATGGTAAAATAAAAGATCTAGGAAAAAATGTTAAAATTTCAAAATCATCAAACAAAACCGAAGAATTTGATTGTGATAAAAGAATTGCGATACCTGGAATAATTGATATGAATGTTTTTGTTGGAGAGCCTGGATTTGAATATAAAGAGAATTTTAGAACTTTAACTCAGGCGGCTCTGGCCGGAGGAGTAACTTCTGTTGTTACTATGCCTAATACAAAGCCATTAATTGACAACGTATCTATGGTAGATTTTATTATTAGGAGAGGAAGAGATAAATCAAACCTAAATATTTTTCCAGCAGCTTGTTTAACAAGAGAAATGGCTGGAAGAGAGATGGTTGAATTTGGATTGCTTAATTCTAGAGGAATTGTTGCTTTTACAGATCCTTACCAAGCAATACAAAATACGGAAATTATGTCGCGAATTATGGACTACGCATCTGATATGGGTGTCCTAATAATGCAACATGTTGAAGATTATGAATTATCAAAAAATGGATGTATTAACGAAGGAGAAATGGCTACTAGATTAGGATTACAAAGTATTCCATCGATTGCAGAAAAAATAATTATTGAAAGAGATCTGACTTTACTTGAAGAATTTCCTTGTAGATATCACATAAATCAAATTTCATCTCAGAAATCTGTTGAGGTTATAAAAAAAAATAAAAATAATGGAAAAAAATTTACTACTGGGGTATCTATTAATCATTTGTCTTTGAATGATAACGATATTGGTGACTTTAAAACTTTCTTAAAATTTGCACCTCCTCTAAGATCCGAAAATGATAGAAAATCTTTAATAAATGCAATCAACTCTGATCTTATCGATGTTATTGTATCTGCTCATAAACCTGAGGATGAGGAAAGTAAACGGCTTCCTTTTGCTCAGGCAGCCTCTGGCTCTATTGGGGTTGAAACACTGCTTCCTTTAGCCCTTGAACTTTATCATAATAAGTCTGTTGATCTTTTAAAATTGATAGAACTGATTACAGCTAATCCTGCTAAGATACTTAAAATTGATAAAGGCACCTTAAAAGTTGGATCCGATGCAGATATTTGTATTTTTGATCCAGATAAACCATGGAAAGTTGATGCTAATAAACTTAAGTCAAAATCAAAAAATGCAGCTATTGAAAATAAATCTCTTCAAGGAAAAGTATTAATGACATTTTTAAAAGGTCAGTTGGTATATAGTTAAATGCAAGAGATCATTATCATCGGCATTTACTCTTATTTATTAGGATCTATTCCTTTTGGATTAATTCTTTCTAAAATATTTCTTAAAAAAGATATTAGGCAGTCTGGATCAGGAAATATTGGAGCCACTAATGTCTTAAGATCTGGCGGTAGGATCCTCGGTTTTTTTACCCTAATACTGGACGGGCTAAAAAGTTATTTAGCTGTTATTATTACAATCGGATTTTTTTCAGATTATTTTTTTCTATCATCCGTATTAGTATTTCTCGGTCATTTATTTCCAATATGGTTGAAATTTAAAGGTGGAAAGGGTGTCGCTACATACTTAGGAATTTTATTTGCTTTGAATTTTTATTATGCAGTAATATTTATTTTAAGTTGGTTAATTATAATATTTATAACTAAATATGTGTCGCTAGGGTCTTTAGTCTCATCATTAATAGTTCTATTGTTTAATGTTTATTTTGAAGGGTTCAATGAGTCAATTATGTTATTTATATTTTTGGTACTTATTATTTACAGTCATAGAACTAACATTGGGCGATTGAAAGCAGGCATTGAAAATAAAATTAATCTTTAAATTCAAGGTTTTTTTATACATCTAATTAAATACATTTGACAAATCTTGGTTTATTCAAATAAAGATATAAATCATGAATCTAGTAGTCGTTGAAAGTCCTGCAAAAGCTAAAACTATAAATAAATACTTAGGTAAAGATTATATAGTTTTGGCAAGTTATGGTCATATACGAGACTTACCTTCTAAAAACGGATCTGTGGATCCTGAAAAGAATTTTGAAATGCAATGGGAACTAGATGCATTTTCAAAAAAATACTTAAAAGAAATTACCGATGCAGCTAAAGAAAGCGATAAAATAATATTAGCAACAGATCCTGATAGAGAGGGAGAGGCAATAGCTTGGCATGTAAAAAAAGTATTGGAAGATAAAAAGTTACTAAAGGGAAAAAAATTAGAGAGGGTCGTATTTAATGAGATTACTAAAAATGCTGTATTAAATGGCATTAACAATCCAAGAGAAATTGAAAATACATTAGTCAATGCTTACCTTGCGAGAAGAGCGCTTGATTATTTAGTTGGATTTAATATTTCCCCAATTTTATGGACAAAGCTTCCTGGTTCTAAATCAGCCGGTCGTGTTCAATCTGTTGCTTTAAAATTAATTACAGAAAGAGAGCACGAGATAGAGTCTTTTAAGCCAGAAGAATATTGGAGTTTAAATATTCATTTTCAAGACTCTAAATCAAATTTAATTAACTCTAAAATTAACTTTTTTAAAAATAATAAGGTAGAAAGATTTACTTTTAGGAACAAAGACTCAATAAATAAAGCTAGCGAAGAAATAAAAAATAAAAAATACAATATTAAAGATGTAGTAAGTAAAGTTTTTAAACGTAACCCTCTGGCTCCTTTTACTACTTCTACTCTACAACAAACAGCCTCAGGTAAATATGGATTTGGTGCCTCTAGGACTATGCAAATTGCTCAAAGGCTTTATCAGGGTATAGATATTGAGGGAGATACAGTTGGTCTAATCACCTATATGCGGACTGATGGAACAAACATATCAAAAGAAGCTGTATCTGATTTCAGAAATTTTATCGAAAAAAATCACGGTGCAAAATATTTACCTACTACACCAAATAGTTATGCTGGAAAAAAAGCTAAAAATGCTCAAGAAGCTCACGAGGCTATCCGACCAACCGATATTAAAAAAAAACCAAACGATTTAAAAAAATATTTAAGTACTGATCAATTGAAATTATACGATTTGATTTGGTCTCGTGCCCTTTCATCTCAAATGAACCCAGCTGAATTTGACAGAAACTCAATACAAATCGCCTCTGAAGATGGTTCAATTATATTTAATGCTAGTGGATCAGTATTGAAATTTGATGGTTTTCTAAAAATATATTCAGCACCTGAAAATGACGATGATGTGAAAAATATTTTACCCATTGTCAAAATTGGTGACAGTGTAAATATAAAAGAAATAATTGATGAGCAACACTTTACAAATCCACCTCCGAGGTATTCTGAGGCAAGCTTAGTTAAGAAGTTAGAAGAACTTGGTATTGGTAGGCCGTCAACATATGCCAGCATAATTTCTGTATTATCTACAAGAAATTATGTTGAACTGATGAATAAAAGGTTTCATCCAACAGATAGGGGGAAATTATTATCTGCATTTTTAGAAAAACTTTTTGCAAAATATGTTGATTACAATTTTACGGCAGATTTAGAAAATCAATTAGACGATATTACCAGTGGAAAAGCAGATTATATCAAAGTTTTAGAAAATTTTTGGAAAGATTTTTACTCTAATGTAGGTTCAGTCAAAGAAATAAGAACACGCGAAGTTTTAGATATGTTAAATGAAAGCTTAGGTGATTTAGTTTTTGAAAAAGACAAGAATGATGAAATTGATAGGGATTGTAAAGCTTGTGGAAGTGGAAAATTAAGTTTAAAAAATAGTTTCAGAGGTGGTGCATTTATTGGTTGCTCTAATTATCCTGAATGTAAATTTACAAGACCATTATCAAAAACTAAAGCTTCGCAGATGATAAATTTGTCGGAACCAAAATTAATAGGTCAAAATTCTGACGGCAAAGATATTTATTTAAAAAATGGTAGATTTGGACCTTATTTACAATTTGAAATTGAAATAAATGAAAATGAAGAAAAACCTAAGAAAAAATCAAAAAAGAAAAAAGAAAACGAAAATTTAAAAAATGTTTCTATTCCAAAAGGGTTAAATATCGAAGATGTAGATTTAGAAAAAGCAAAATATTTGTGCTCATTACCCAAAATTTTAGGAGAGCATCCTGACCTAAAAGAAAATATTACGGTTAATATTGGAAGATTTGGTCCATATTTAAAATGTTCTAATAAATCAGCCAGACTTGAAACAGTAGAAGATCTATTCACCATAGGACTTAATCGAGCTATTACTCTTATCTCCGAGGCTAAACCAGGAAGAATTTCTTCTTCTGAAATTAAAAACTTAGGTGAACATCCAGAAGATAAAAAACCTGTTAAAGTTATGAAAGGACAATATGGACCTTACATCAAATACAAATCACTTAATGCAACTATCCCAGAAGATAAAGATCCTAATGAACTAACCATGGATGAAGCATTAATATTAATAGAAAAAAGAAAGGAATACGATAAAACAAAAAAGAAAGGTAAAAGAAAATGAGTTCGATTAATGAAAAAATTAAAAGTTTGAATATTAAATTACCAGAACCTAAAGCACCAGTTGGAGCCTATGTAGCAACTAAGATAACAGGAAAATTATTGTTTATATCAGGTCAAATATCTTTAGATGAAAATGCAAAATTGATAACTGGAAAAATTGGAAAAGATTTAAATTTAGATGAAGGATACAAAGCTGCTGAGCGATGTGGGCTTTCCTTAGTTGCACATGCTAAAAAGGCATGTCAGGGAGATTTAGATAAAATTAAATCTTGTGTAAAATTGACCGGATATGTTAATTCAACAGATGATTTTAAAGATCAACCAAAAATAATTAATGGAGCTTCTGATATCATCGCTAAAATATTTGAGAAAAAAGGCGAACATACTAGAGCAGCTGTAAGTGTAAATAGTTTACCTTTAGGTGTTGCTGTTGAAGTTGATGCAATCTTTGAGCTTAATTAATTTTTCACACTATACTGTTAAATGATGTCAGGTCTACCAACGGAATAATAATTTACCTTATTTTTTTTCATTTCATCTGCAGAATAAAGATTTCTTAGGTCGTATACCTTACAATTTCTTTTTTTAATAATTTTTTTGAAGTCTAAAGATTTAAATTCATCCCATTCAGTGAGTAAAATTACTAAATCTGCGTTATTGCAATTAGATTTTATATTATTTCTGTAATTACAATTTTTTATTTTTCTAAATTCACTCTTTTCTCCAGAGGGATCATAGTAATTAACTTTTGCTCCTTTTTTGCATAGATAAGGTATCATTTTGAGACTAGTAGAATCTCTCATATCATCAGTATTTGGTTTAAATGTAACACCTAAAAAAGAAATTTTTTTATTTTTTATATTTGAACCCAAAATTTTATGAATTCTTTGAGTTAGTAAATTTACTCTTTCTTGATTAGATTTAATAACTGATTTAACGACTGAAAGATTTATCTTATATTTATCAGCAGCTGATACGAGTCCTTTAGTATCTTTTGGAAAACATGAGCCCCCATAAGCTGGACCAGCACGCAAAAATCTACCACCTATTCTACTGTCAGAACCCATGCCTAATGAAATATCTTCTATGTTTACACCAGATTTTTCACACAAGTTAGCAAGTTCATTAATAAAAGTAATTTTGGTTGCAAGAAAAGCATTTGATGCATACTTTATTAACTCAGCTCCTCTTCTCGATGTGATAAAAAATTTTGAACCCTTATTAGTTAATGGTGCATAAAGTTTTCTCATAATATTGAAGATTTTTTTTTCATTAGATCCTATTACAATCCTATCAGGATATCTAAAATCACGAATAGCTTCACCTTCTCTTAAAAATTCAGGATTAGAGATTACTGTAAAAAGTTTTTTCTTTTTTTTTAAAATTTTTTCAATCTCATCGCCTGTTCCTACTGGGACTGTTGACTTAGTAACTACAATTTTTTTCTTTTTTGAATATTTTAATATTTCTTTAGTACATTTATTTACAAAAGATAAATCAACTTTAATTGATCCTTTTTTTGTTGGGGTTCCCACGCATATAAAAATTATATTTGATGAGTTTATGGCTTTGTCGATATTTGTAGTGAATGAGAGACGTTTACTTATGAAATTTTTTTTTATTAATTCATCTAATCCCGGTTCGTAGATTGGAGAAATACCAGCATTAAGTTTGTCTATTTTATTTTTATCTTTATCAACACAAATAACCTGATTTCCTATATCAGCAAAACATACCCCGCTAACTAATCCAACATAACCAGTCCCTATCATGCAAAGTTTCATTTTTTTTCCTTAAATATTTGAATTTCTGAATTAATATATCCGCTTAAGGTTCCACAATCTAAATATTTACCTGTAAATATATTTCCGTAAAATTTATTTTCCTTCTTAATTAAACTTTTAATTGCGTCAGTAATATGTATCTCTTTCCCTTGACCAGGTTTTAATTTTTTAATTTCACTAAATATTTTAGTAGGCAATATATATCTTCCTATAATTGCAAAATTTGATGGCGCTTTTTTGATGCTAGGTTTTTCTATAACATCTTTAATTTGAAAATAATTTTTTTTTTTATTTTTAATTGATAAAATTCCCCATCTTGACAGTGTTTTTCTTTCTACTCTTTTAGTGGCAATTATAGAAGCATTGGTTTTTTTATGTAATCGTATCATTTCCTTCGAACAATTATTTTTTATTATTAAATCGTCAGGTAGAAGCATCAAAAAGTATTTATTTTTTATTAATTTTTGGCATTTTAAAACTGCATCACCTGTGCCTTTTGGTTTATTTTGATAAACAAATTTTATCATTTTTTGATATCTTTTTATTCTTTTAAATTCCTCAAATATTCTTTTATCTTTCTTTTTTTTTAATATTTTTTTATAAAAATTGTCGTTAAAAAAATACTTTTTTATTGATAATTTTTTTTTTGAGATTATAAATATGAATTCTTTTATACCCGCATCAATACACTCGTCTAATATATATTGTAAATTTGGTTTACCATTGATAGGCATTAACTCTTTTGGCATTACACTTGTTAGTGGAAGCATTCTAGTACCTAATCCTGCTAGTGGAATTATTGCTTGTTTTATCATATGATTCTTTTTATTAATAATTAATATCATCACATAAAATAAATGAAAGTAATTAAAAATACAAAAATAATTAAAAGAATTTTAAAAGGTTCTAGATCACTTTCATTTATACCAACTATGGGGTCATTACATAATGGTCATATAAGTTTAATAAAAAAAGCAAAAAGGGATAAAAACAAAATAGTTGTCAGTATTTTTGTTAATCCAAAACAATTTGAAAACAATAAAGATTATAAGTCCTATCCAAGAAACTTAGGTAAAGACCTGAATATACTGAAAAAACAAAAAATAGATTTTGTTTTTTTGCCTAGGGTCAAAGATATTTACTTATATAAGACTAAAAATAAAATTTATCTTGATAAATTTAGTAAAAATTTGTGCGGTAAATATAGATCTGGTCACTTTAAAGGTGTTATTGATATAGTAAACAGGCTTGTTGAGATAGTTCGTCCAAAGAAAATTTATCTAGGAAAAAAAGATTATCAACAACTGATATTAATTAAAAAACATTTTTCTAAAAATAATTTTAAAATTAAAATAATTGAGTGCAATACTTATAGAGATGCTTTTGGTTTAGCCGAGTCTTCAAGAAATAAAAGTTTAAATGAAAATCAATTAAATGTGGCTAGAAATGTGTACCGAATTTTAAAAAAAAATAAATTATTTATAAAGCGAAATTTAAAAAATTACAGATTAAATAATTTAAAGAAACAAATTATATCTCTTGGATTAAAAATAGAATATATTAAACTATTAAATTTAAAAACATTAAAATATCCAAAAATTAATGAAAATTTTAATATTTTTATTGCTTACTATTTAGGAAAAACAAGATTGATAGACAACATTTAACTTAAAAAAAAGTATGACCCAATACCTAAAAACGATAAAAATCCTATTACATCAGTTATTGTTGTAACAAAAACACTTGACGCCAATGCTGGATCAATATTTACTTTTTTTAAAGAAACAGGCACTAAAATTCCAAATAAACCTGCTACAATCATATTTAAAATCATTGATATTCCTATTAGTAATGACAATTTAAATTCTTGAAACCACAATTGAACAATTATTGCTGTAATAATTGCAAAAATAATACCATTTAATATTCCTATTAAGAATTCTTTACCAACAATTGTATTAAAATTGCTAGAGGAAAGTTCTTTAGTGGCAATAGCTCTAATAGTTACCGCTAGCGTTTGCATACCTGCATTTCCACCCATTGAAGCAACAATTGGCATTAAAAATGCGAGAGCTACCATTTGTTCAATTGATGCACCAAATTTACTTATTACCCAAGTCGCTAGTAAGGCAGTAAATAAATTTAACAATAGCCAATTAAATCTCCTTTTTGTTTTGATTACAACGCTGTCTGTTATCTCTTCATCTCCCACACCTGCTAATCTTAACACATCTTCTTCTGCCTCTTCTTGTACCACCGTTACGATATCATCAGCAGTAATCATGCCAACAAGTTTATTTTCTTTATTGACTACGCCTGCTGATACTAAATTATAATTCTCAAATGCAAGTCCAACCTCTTCTTTGTCCATATTAGCTGAAATTAGTACAGGCATTTCTCTCATTATTTTACTCATCTTTGTTTCCCTAGATGTTCTTAAAACTCTAGACGAAGGTACTATACCTATTGGTTTAAATTCGTTATTTACAATAAAAATTTCTAAAAATTCTTCTGGTAAATCTTTGCTCTCTCTTAGATAATCAATTGTCTGACCAACTGACCAATCACTGGGCACTGCTGTAAATTCTCTTTGCATTATTCTAGCAGCAGAGTCCTCTGGATAGCTTAATCCCTCCTCTAACAAGAATCTGTCTTTTGGTGGCAGCTTATCTAGAACTTCTAACTTTTTTTGAGTATCTAAATTTTCCAATATTTTAATTGAATTATCAGACTCTAATCTTTTTAAAATTTTTGATATTGATTCTGTGCTTAACTCTTTTAAAATTTCTGTTTGAACCGACTCGTTTATTTCAATAAATATATCGGGATCAATATTAAACTCTTCAATTTCAATTAATTTTGATCTTTTTTCTGAAGATAAATTTTCAATTAGATTAGCAACATCAGAAGGGTGTAGATCTTTTAGAGTCTGATTTATAAATTGAATATCAGATGATTTTATTTTATCGCTTAAAACATTAATAAAGTCTTTGTTGAAATCAAAATTGACTTTTTTTCCACCTATTGATTTAATATTACTCATATATTCCTTAATTTCTTTTTTGAGACTATTAGTTCATAAAGTGGTAAAATTCAATTTAAATGAGTATAGAAATCAAAATAAGCAAAACCCCAATAAAATATAAATATGCAATGAAATTACTTGAAAAAAGAGTAAATGATATAAAAAATAGGAAGGCATCAGATTTATTGTGGTTGCTAGAGCATCCTAAAATTTATACCAAAGGAATCAGAGGTTCCGATAATGATATTATTGATAAAAATATCGAAGTAATCTCTACAAATCGTGGTGGAAAAATTACCCTTCATAATCCAGGTCAAAAAATTATATATTTTGTCATTGACCTTAATAAAAAGAAAAAAGATATTAGAAATTTCGTTCAAATTATTGAGAAAAGTATTATTCAATTTTTAAAGTTATACGATATTAAGGGCAAACCAAATAGAAAAAATATTGGTATTTGGGTAGATAAAAAAAAAATTGCTGCAATTGGTATTAAAGTAAAAAAATGGATTGCTTACCATGGGTGTTCAATTAATATAAACAATAATCTTGAGGATTATTTAAAGATAAATCCTTGCGGTTTAAAAAATCAAGATGTTACGTCCGTCTCAAAAATTTCAAAAAAAAAAATTAAAAATTTAAACGATAAACTAATAAAAATATTTATTAAAAATCTAAGTAATATCTAGATATTTTTTTTTATAAATTCCTCAAATGATTTATCGTATGGTGCTTTAAAATTATATTTAATATCATTTATTTTAAATTTCAATTTATAAGCGTGTAACATTAATCTTTGTTTTGAACTGTTTCTTTTGGTAATATTATATTTAGCATCACCCACAACTGAGTTGCCAATATTAAAAAGCTGTTTTCTTAATTGATGTTTTCTACCAGTGATAGGATTTAACTCGCTTAAAGTATATTTTTCATTTTTTTTTAATATCTTTATATTAGTGAATGCGCTCTGGGAAAATTTTTTTTTATTTTCGTAGTAAATAAGTTCGTCTTTTAAATTTTTTATTGAATTATCTATGCTACCATTTGAAATTGCTAAATAGGTTTTGTGTATTTTTCTTAAACGAAATAGTGATGTTAAAAGTTGAGCGTACTCTCGATTTTTTGCTATCATTAATAAACCAGACGTATCTTTATCTATTCTATGTACGATAAAAGGTTTTTGGTTATCAAAAAATTTAGTATTTTTCAGTATATCTATTAAATTTTTTGGTGATTTCGTTCCTGATTGAACAGCTAAACCGCAAGGCTTGTTAATTACAATAAAATTTTCATTATCCTCTAATACTAAACTTGAAAGACTAGATTTCTCTTTTTTGCTTGCCTTATATTGAAATTTTTCATCTTTAACTTTATTCTTAAACTTATCAATATCATAAACTTCAACCAAATCACCATCTTTGAGTCTATAAGATGATTTAACTTTTTTTCTGTTAACTTTTATTTTATTTTTTCTAATTAATTTCTCAATTAAAGATTGGGGTAGATTTTTTACAGTAAATTTAAACCACTTGTCTAATCTACTGTTCGAATAATCGCTATCTATTAGAAATTTCTTTTCCATCACAGCTTAATTTATTTTATAGCTGCTTTTTCCTCGGTTTGATCTTTTTTTTTATTTTGAATTTTTTTTGGTTTATCAATCTTTTTTGCTTCAATATTTCTGTCTACCAATTCTATAACTGCCATAGGCGCATCATCTCCAGTTCTAAAACCTGCTTTTAAAACTCTGCAGTAGCCACCTTTTCTATTGCTATATCTTTTTGACAATTCACCAAAAACTTTTTTTACAGAGTCATCATTTTGTAATTGTGAAAAAAGCCTCTTTTTATTACTTAAAAGATTTTTTTTTCCTATCGTAATAACTTTGTCGATTTTTGGTTTTAGTTCTTTAGCTTTTGGCAAAGTAGTTATTAATTGCTCATATTTTATTAAAGAATTGAGCATATTTTTAAAAAGAGCTTTTCTATGTTCAGATGTTCTATTAAGTTTTCGATATCCTAGATTGTGTCTCATTTAATAATTGCTTTCCTCAAGTTTTTTTGACATTTCAGCTATATTGTCTGGTGGCCAATTTGGTATCTCCATACCTAAATAAAGAGACATTGTGCTTAAAACCTCTTTAATCTCATTGAGTGATTTTCTCCCAAAATTTGGTGTTCTTAACATTTCTGGCTCTGTCTTTTGAACAAGATCTCCAATGTAAATAATATTATCATTTTTTAAACAATTCATTGATCTTACAGATAATTCAAGTTCCTCAACTCTTTTTAATAGATTTTTATTAAACTCTGGTTCCGCTGATTTAACTTCTTGTTTTATTTCTTTAGGATCCTCAAAATTTATAAACATAGACAGCTGATCTTGAAAAATTCTTGCAGAATATGCGATTGCATCCTCTGCATTTATTGTTCCATTAGTTTCAACGGTCATAATAAGTTTATCATAATCAAGAGCACTTCCAGCCCTTGTATTTTCTACTGAAAAAGAAACTTTTTTTACAGGACTAAAAAGAGAGTCAACTGTTATTAAACCAAGAGGACTGTCCTCTTTTTTGTTTTGTTCGGATGGGACATATCCTTTTCCAGTATTAACAAATAACTCCATATGAAAATTTGTATTTTCATCTACGTTGCAAATAGTTTGCTCAGGATTTATAATTTCTATTTCTGGTACTAAAGTAATATCTTTTGCTTTAACCTCTTTAGGACCTTTGGCATCTAAAATTATCTTTTTAGGAGAATTTGTTGAAGATTTAAGTGCTAAATTTTTTACATTTAAAACAATATCAGTTACATCTTCTCTAACACCTTTGATAGATGAAAATTCATGAAGAACACCGTCAATTTGGATTCCCGTTACTGCTGCGCCCTGTATTGACGATAAAAGAATTCTTCTTAAAGTGTTTCCAATAGTTTGGCCAAACCCTTTTTCTAGAGGTTCAGCAATCACTTTTGCAATAGATTTATTTTCATTACTTGTAATGTTAAGTTTATTGGGTTTAATTAGTGCTTTCCAATTTTTATCTATATTTGTTTGACCAGTTTGCATTTATACTCTCCTTTTTTTTGGTGGCCTGGTACCATTATGTGGCATTGGCGTGGTATCTTTAATTGATAAAATTTTAAAACCTTTCGATTGTAAAGCTCTTAAAGCTGTTTCTCTTCCTGATCCAGGGCCTTTAACCTGAACTACTAATGTTCTTAGACCTTGCTCATAAGCTTTAGAACCAGCATCTTCAGCTGCAATTTGAGCAGCATAAGGAGTCGATTTTCTCGATCCTTTAAAACCTTTCGAACCCGCAGAGGACCAAGAAACAACATTCCCATTATCATCTGCGATAGAAACTATAGTATTATTAAAAGTTGAATTTACAAAAGCTATCCCTGAACTTATTTCTCTTTTTATTTTCTTTTTTTTTGGTTTGGTAAACTTTTTCTCTTCAGCGGAAGTCTCTATATTATCAACTTTTTTTTTAATATTATCTTTATTTTCTTTTTTCGTCATTTATTTCTTAAGTGGTGTAAGTTTTTTTCCAGCTATAGCTATTGCTTTACCTTTTCTTGTTCTTGCATTGCAATGCGTTCTTTGACCTCTCACTGGTAGTTTTTTTTTATGCCTTGAGCCTCTGTAACTAGCTAAATCAACTAAACGTTTAATGTTCATAGATGTTTCTCGTCTAAGATCTCCCTCAACTTTATAATTACCATCTATAAATTCTCTGATTTTTAAAACTTGTTCCTCTGTCAGCTCATTCACTCTTAATTCATTTTTTATATTTAATTCTTTACAAATTTTTTTAGCTGTGAATAACCCTATGCCATGGATGTATGTTAAAGCTACGGGCACTACTTTATTTTGTGGAATGTTTATTCCTGCTATACGAGCCATAATTTAAGGGTCTTTTAATTTTTAGCGCTATTTATATGTTCTTATTATGTTAAGTCAACCCTATTTAACGTCAATAATATCGCTAATTTCTTTATTTATTTGATCTATCGACCTCTCTCCATCTATCTCTTTTAAGATATTCAATTTTTTATAATATTCAATTACTGGCTCTGTTGAGTCTTCATAAGTTTTGTATCTCTTTACAGCTGTTGCTTCATTGTCATCAGCTCTTTTTTCTAAGGTTTGTCGCTCTAAAATTCTTTTTTTTATAGTTTCGAGAGATACAGATAATTTTAATACTAAATCAATTTTTTGTTTATCGTCGCTTAGAATTTTTTCCAAAATCTTAACTTGAGATAAATTTCTTGGATAACCATCAAATATGATACGTTTTTTGTATTCACTCATTGTAACAATATTTTTAATCAAAGTGCTCACTATATCATCTGAAACTAAAGACCCTTTATTAACAATTGCTGATATTTTTTCGCCAAGTGGCGACTTTTTTTCAATTTCACTTCTTAAAAGATTACCAGTTGATAAATGAAAAAGATTATATCTTTTTACAATAAAATCTGACTGAGTACCTTTTCCAGCTCCAGGTGGACCAAAAATTATAATATTCATTATTACTTATTGAATTTAGTTTTTCTTATTAATGATTCGTATTGAGAGCTCATTAATCTTGTTTGTACTTGGGTAACTGTATCCATAGCCACAACAACAACAATCAATATTGAAGTACCACCTAAATAGAAAGGTATAGGATATTTCGCAATCAAAAATTCTGGTAGAAGACAAACAAATGTTAAATACATAGAACCAATTGTAGTGAGCCTAATAAGAATAGTCTCTATATATTCTGCACTTCTCTCACCAGGTCTAATTCCAGGTATGTATCCTCCGTATTTCCTTAAATTTTCCGCTGTCTCTTTAGGATTAAAAACTATTGAGGTATAAAAAAAAGAAAAGAATATTATTCCACTGGCGTAGAGGAGCATGTATAAAGGTTGTCCTTGTGTAAACATGGATGAAATTTTCAAAAAATTATCTGAGTCGGAAAAACCAAAATTTGAAAGAGTAATAGGTAACAATAAAAGAGCGGAAGCAAATATCGCTGGAATAACACCTGCAGTGTTTATTTTTAAAGGTAAATGGGAAGACTCTCCACCATAAATTTTATTGCCAACTTGTCTTTTGGGATAATTTATAAGAATTTTTCTAAATGCTCTTTCAAAAAAAACTATGAAAAGGACTGTCAATATTACTAATATAAAAATCCCTACTATCATAGTTGCTGATAAAGCCCCTGTTCGACCTAATTCGAAAGTAGAGGCTAAAGCTCTAGGAATCTCAGCAACAATACCTGAGAAAATTATAAGGGATATTCCGTTTCCAACTCCTCTTAAGGTAATTTGCTCACCTAACCACATTAAAAAAGTTGTTCCAGCAGTCAATGAAACCATTGTTATAAGTCTAAAATTTAAACCTGGGTCTACAACAATATTCCCTGCATTTTCCAAACCAACTGCTACACCATAAGACTGAAAGATAGCAATTAAAACCGTTCCGTATCTTGTTATTTGAGTAATTTTTTTTCTTCCTATTTCACCTTGTTCTTTGAGGTTTTTGAAATATTGAGAAACTCCAGTCAATAATTGTACTATAATTGATGCTGATATATATGGCATGATACCTAAAGCAAAAATAGCCATTCTCGTAACAGCTCCGCCTGAAAACATATTAAACATTCCAAGCAAGCCTTGTTGAGAGGTTGACATTATGTTTTTAAGAGCCTCAGGATCTATACCATTTAGGGGTATATAAGTCCCTATTCGATAAATAATTAAAATACCTATAGTGAAAAAAATTCTGTTTTTAAGATCTGATGCTTGGCTAAATGCTCCTGGAGCTATACTTTCACTAGACATAATAATTAATCTTTAACTAAAGTAAGTTTACCACCAATTTTTTCAATCTTGCTTTTTGCGTTTTTTGAAACGTAATTAGTAGAAATATCAACCTTTGTTTTCAAATCTCCAGATCCTAAAATTTTTAATTTTGAATACTTTTTATTTATAATTTTCTTAGATATTAAAGACTTAAGATCCAAAGGTTTTTTGGGATCAATTTTACTTTTTTCACAAAATTTTTGAATATTTGATAAATTTATAGTTGCAATCTTGGACTTAAAAAAATTCTTGAAGCCTCTTTTTGGTAATCTTCTATATAAAGGCATTTGACCACCTTCAAAACTTTTAACAGCAACTCCTCTCCTTGATTTTTGTCCTTTGTGTCCTCTTCCAGATGTTTTCCCTTTTGTTGATCCAATTCCTCTTCCAACTCTTTGTTTTTTTTGATTAGTTTTTACAAGTTCATTAAGTCTCATTATTTACTCTCTCTCTTAGATATAATTTCAGAAATTTTTTTTCCTCTTATAGTAGAAATTAATTTAGGTGAAGTTTGAGATCTTAAACCTTTAATACATGCTTTTAAAACATTATGTGGATTAGCTGAACCAAGAGATTTAGCAACTACGTCTTGAATTCCTAAAACTTCACAAGCTGATCTTATCGGTCCACCAGCAATTATACCGGTTCCTGAAGGTGCGGCTCTCATGAATACTTTGCCAGAGCCATTTTTACCTGTTACATCATGGTGTAGTGTTCTTCCCTCTTTTAACGGAATTTTTATTTGATTCTTTTTAGCTACATCAGTCGCTTTTTTAATCGCGTCAGGCACTTGCTTTGATTTTCCTTGTCCTATGCCAATTGAACCTTTTTGGTTTCCAACCACAACTAAAGCAGCAAAACCAAAACGCCTTCCGCCTTTTACAACTTTGGTAATTCTATTAATTGCAACTAATTTCTCTTTAAATTCACTCTCAGCCATATTAGAATTTCATCCCGTTTTTTCTCAGCGAGTCAGCAAAAGCTTTTATTCTTCCATGATATTTATAACCACCTCTATCAAAATAAACTTTGTCGATCTTTAGATCTTTTGCTCTTTTTGCTAACATTTCTCCAATTATATTTGATAACTCCATCTTTTTTTTGTTCTTTGCAACATCTTTTTCGATTGAGGAGGCAGATACAACTGTTTTCATTGATTTATCATCAATAATTTGTGCTGAAATATTTTTTGATGTTTTAAAAACAGAAATTCTAAATTTTCCAATTTTATTAAATTTTTTAAGTCTTTTTCTATTTCTAATTTTCCTTTTAATTGTTTTTGATACAGACATCTTATTTTTTCTTTCCTTCTTTTCTGAGCACGTATTGATCTCTCTCTTTTATACCTTTTCCCTTGTAAGGTTCAACAGACTTAAGAGATTTTATTTCTGCTGCAATTTTTGAAACAAGTTCCTTATCTACCCCAGAGATTTTAATAACGGTTTGTTTTTCTACACTAATTTTAATTTCTTTTGGAATTTTAAAGTTTACATCATGACTAAAACCAAGTTGTAAATTCAAATTTTCACCCTTCAAATTTGCTCTAAATCCAACGCCTGTTAGCTCTAAAGTTTTCTCGTGTCCTTTTGAAACCCCGTTTACAGCATTATTAATAAGACTTCTGTAGGTGCCCCAAAGAACCGAAGTTTCTTTGTCAACTTTTTTACTAAGTGGAGAAATTTCAAATTCATTTTTTTCATTAACTTTAGACGAAAAAATTTTATCATCTATTGAAAGCATCTTAGATCCTTTTGGACCCTTCACTGTAATACTAGCTCCCGCTATGTTAATAGTTGAGTCTTTTGGCAATAATATACTTTTTTTTCCAATTTTAGACATTAAAATACCCTACAAATGATTTCTCCACCTAAATTATTTTTTCTCGCCTCTGCGTCCGACATTACGCCCTTCGAAGTAGATAAAATAGCTAATCCAAGGCCATTTTGGATTTTTGGTACACTTAATGCTCTTGAATAAACTCTTCTTCCAGGTTTTGAAATTCTTTTAATTTCTTTAATAACAGGTAAACCTTCATAATATTTTAAATCAATCTTTAGAGATTGCTTATTATCTTTTTTATCAATATGATAATTATTAATGTAACCCTCGATTTTTAGAATTTCTAAAATATTTATTCTAAATTTTGAATGAGGTACAACAATAGTATCTAAATTTCTCATCTGCCCGTTTCTAATTCTCGTAAACATATCTCCAATTGGATCAATCAAACTCATATTCCTCCTACCAGCTAGATTTTATAATACCAGGTATTTTTCCTGCTGAAGCCATATCTCTTAAAGCTATCCTGGATATTTTTAATTTTCTGTAAACACCATGGGGTCTACCAGTAATTTCACATCTATTTCTTATTCTAATTTTTGATGAATTTTTTGGCAATTTGTTAAGTTTTAATTGCGCTTCAAATCTCTCTGATAACTCCAGTTTTTTATTATTTATTATTTTTTTTAGTGCTTGCCTTTTTTTCTCGTATCTTTTAGCAAGCTTTATTCTTTTTAAATTTCTCTGTATTGCACTTGTTTTTGCCATATCTCCTCAATTATTTTTTGTTTTTAAAGGAAAATTAAATTCTTTTAAAAGTTCTAATGTTCCTTCTTTTGATTTACTGTTAGTTACTATAGTTATATCTAAACCTCTTATTTTTTCGACTTTATCAAAGTTAACCTCGGGAAAAATGATATGTTCTTTAATACCAAAACTATAATTTCCTGAATTATCTATTCCAGAAGATTTTAATCCTCGAAAATCTTTTATTCTTGGCAACGCTATATTAACTAATCTGTCAATAAACTCATACATTTTGTCTGATCTTAAAGTCACTTTTAAACCAGCATTTGCTCCCTTTCTAGTTTTAAAATTAGAAATTGATTTCTTGAACTTAGTTATTATTGGTCTTTGACCAGCTATCAATGATAAATCTTCTAAACAAACTTTTAATTTTTTACTGTCAAGAGCATCTTCTCCTAAACCCATATTTAATATAACCTTAATTAACTTTGGAACCTGATGTTTGTTTTTAAAATTAAGTTTACTCATTAATTTAGTAATAATTTCTTTATCGTAATTATTTTTTAATCTTGCGGGCATTATTTTTTAACTTCCTTTTTTTGTACTTTTTTATCAACGTTTTTTATATTTGAAATATGTATAAAATTTTCTTTAGATATAATTCCTCCCTTATTCTCTTTTGTAGGCTTAAGGTGTTTTTTTATCATGTTGATTGATTTTATTTTTACCGTATTCAACTTTCTGTTTATCTCTAAAACTTCACCTGTTTTACCTTTATCCTTACCTGTAATAACTTTAACTTGTGTTCCTTTTTTTATCATTTAGATAACCTCCGGTGCTAATGATATAATTTTTGTATGTCCTTTAAATCTTAATTCTCTTGTAACTGGACCAAATATTCTTGTTCCAATTGGCTCACCTTTCTCATCAGTTAATACAACAGCATTGCTATCGAATTGAACTTTAGATCCATCATCTCTAAAAATTTCTTTTTTTGTTCTAACCACTACTGCTTTATGAACTGCACCTTTTTTAACTTTACCCTTTGGTATTGCATCCTTTACACTGATAACTATTAAATCTCCGACAGAAGCGTATCTTCGTTTTGATCCTCCTAAAACTTTAATACACTCTACTCTTCTTGCTCCAGTATTGTCAGCCACCATTAATTCTGTTTGTATTTGTATCATGTTTTAACCTGCCAAGTTTTCTTTTTTGAATATGGTTTACATTCTATGATTTTTACAATTTGACCCTCTTTGAGCTTATCACTTTCGTCATGGGCATGGTACTTTTTAGATCTTGTGATTACTTTTCCATAAAAAGGGTGACGATATTTTCTAGTAACTTCTACTACAACTGTTTTTTTATTTTTGGCACTAGTAATTTTTCCTTTTAATATTTTTTTTGTCATTTGATATTCCTCAAATTAGTGTAAATTCTAGCAATATTTTTTTTTATTTCACTATATTCCGCTGAGTTTTGTATCTGGTTGTTTACTTTTTTAAATCTTATGTTAAATAAATCTTTTTTTAAAGATGCAATTTTTTTAATTGATTGATCTTTTGTAAGTTTTTTATTTTTCATATCACCTACTAATAAATTTCGTTTTTATTGGGAGTTTTGCGCTAGCTTTATATAATGCTTCTCTTGCAATTTCTTCGGAAACACCGTCAACTTCAAAAATAATTCTTCCTGGTTTTACTCTACAAGCATAGTATTCTGGTGAACCCTTTCCTTTTCCCATCCTTACTTCTGTCGGTTTTTTTGAAACTGGAATGTTGGGAAAAATTCTAGTCCAAACCTTACCAGTTCTCTTCATATATCTTGTTAGGGCTACTCTTGCAGCTTCGATTTGTTTACCTATGATTCTCTCCGGTTCCATGGCTTTTAGACCGTATTGTCCATAATTTAATTTTACTGCTCTTGAGGCTTTACCATGGATTCTTCCTTTAAAAGCTTTTCTAAATTTAGTTCTTGTTGGTTGTAACATTTTTTACCTTTTGTATTTTTTCTTTTTGAACATCCTTTTCAAATAGTTCACCTTTATATATCCAAACTTTTACTCCTATAATTCCATATGTTGTTAATGCCTCAGCAAATCCGTAATCTATATCTGCTCTTAATGTATGAGAAGGTATACTTCCTTCTCTTAACCACTCAGTTCTTGCTATTTCATTTCCAGCTAAACGACCGCTGACCATAACCTTGATGCCTCTAGCGTTTAATCTCATTGCTGACTGCATAGCTCTTTTCATAGCTCTTCTATATGCTATCCTTTTAACTAATTGCTGAGATATATTTTCAGCAACTAAATTTGCATTCAACTCTGGTTTTTTAATTTCTTTGATGTTTATATTTACTTCACTACTTGTAATCTTTGAAAGTTTGCCTTTAATTTTTTCAATATCTGAACCTTTTTTTCCAATAACAAAACCTGGTCGAGAAGTGTGAATTGTAACTGTACATTTTTTTGATGATCTTTCAATTACAACTTCAGAAACACCTGAATTAATAATATTTTTTTTAATATAATTTCTAATTTTAAAATCTTCGATTAAGTATTTTCCAAATTCTCTTTTTTTGGCAAACCAAGTGGAGTCCCATCCACGATTAATACCTAATCTCATTCCAATAGGATTAATTTTTTGGCCCATTTTTTTTCTCCTGTTTTTCTTGCAATACAATTGTGATATTGCTAAAGGGTTTCTTAATACCGCTAGCTCTGCCTTTTGCCCTTGGTCTAAACCTTTTCATTACTAACGATTTTCCAACAAAGGCTTCTTTGATATATAAATTATCAATATCAAATTGATTGTTGTTCTCAGCATTTGCCACAGCCGATTTCACAGTTTTGCTTATATCCCTTGCTACTTTTTTTCTTACAAAATCAAGATCTTTTAAAGCAATTTCAGCTTTTTTTCCTCTAATATAATCCAGAACTAACCCTATTTTTCTGGGACTACACCTAACGTTTTTATTTATTGCTTTTACAGTATTGTTATTTTTTTGCATTAGTATCTCCTGGTTTAGAAGTAGCCGCTGGTGAAGGCTTAGCATCAGATTTTGATGTTGCGGCTTCTGCTGCAGCTTTTTTATCAGCCGGCGTATGTCCTTTAAATGTTCTAGTAGGTGCAAATTCTCCAAGTTTATGACCTACCATTTCTTCTGAAATAGTAATTGGTATAAAACTTTTTCCATTATGAATCATAAAACTATGACCAACAAAATCTGGTATAATTGTGGAATTTCTAGACCAAGTTTTTATTGGTTTTTTATTTGTGGAACTTTTAAGTTTATCGATCTTTTTTAATAAACTTGGATGCACGAATGGTCCTTTCCAAATTGATCTAGTCATATTTACTTCCTTTTCTTCCTTCTTGATATTATAAATTTATCACTTCTTTTAGGTTTTCTTGTCTTAAGTCCCTTAGCAGATTGCCCCCATGGTGAAACTGGTGACCGACCGCCAGAAGTTTTTCCTTCACCTCCTCCATGCGGATGATCAACTGGATTCATCGCTACACCTCTAGACTGAGGCCTTATACCTCTCCATCTATTTCTTCCAGCCTTACCGATTTTTATGTTTTTTTGATCTGGGTTAGAAACTACACCAATAGTTGCTGAACAGTCACTTCTTATTTTTCTTGTTTCACCCGATGATAATTTAATGATTGCATAATCCCCATCGTAACCAGATAAAACTACCGAGGCGCCAGCAGATCTTGCAAGTTTACCACCGCCACCTGGAGTTAATTCAACATTATGCACTGATGTACCTACTGGTATATCTCTTAATTTTAAGTTATTTCCAATTTTAATCTCGATATTGCTTCCAGACTCTATAATATCTCCTTTTTTCAATCCTTGAGGACATAAAATATAATTTTTAATGTTATTTTCGTAATTAATTAGAGCTATGTGAGCTGTTCGATTAGGATCGTATTCTATACGTTCGACTGTTGCCTTGGTATTCATTTTATTTCTATAAAAATCAATTATTCTATATTTGTGCTTTGCTCCACCGCCTCTATGTCTTGAAGTAATTCTTCCATAATTATTTCTTCCGCCTGTAGATGATTGGCCGGTAGTAAGAGGCTTGTAAGGTTTACCTTGCCACAATTTTTCTCTGTTAACAATAACTGTTCCACGTGTGGATTTAGTATAGGGTTTGAAATTTTTTAGTGCCATAATTATAAGCTTGCAGTTAAATCAATAGTCTGTCCTTTTTTAAGTGTAACTATTGCTTTTTTGTAACCAGTTTTTTTTGAAACCTTACCTTGTCTCATTTTTATTTTGGTTTTTTTATTAATAATGTTTACTTTTATCACTTTTACTTTAAATAGTTTCTCTATATTTTTTTTTATTATCTTTTTATTTGCGTTTTTATGAACTTTAAAAACTGTTTTGTTTTGCTCCGACAATACTGTCGCTTTTTCTGTGATAATTGGGA
>CACGGZ010000004.1 GCA_902572695.1 uncultured Pelagibacteraceae bacterium
CTTAAATTCAAGAGTGCAAATATTAAATAAAGCCCAAGATGAACATAATGATATCAGCATAATTAACGCTGCTGAAATTATTGTTAAGGGCTGGCATAAGGAGGCTTTACCTTTAATTCAACCTAAAAAATCAATAATCTCTAGATTTTTTTCGAGTTTATTTAATAACTAAAAAAACTGTTTTTTTTTGTAATATTAGTTGTCTATTAAAGAGTAATTCATTTCTGTATAAAAATTTGATGATTAACATTTATCAAAAAACACTATGCAAAGAAGTAAATTTCGAGGGAGTTGGACTTCATTCCGGCAAAATTTCTAAAGTAAGATTATTGCCTGCCGAGGAAGATAAAGGAATTATATTTAAAAGAACTGACTTAAAAGAAAAAAATATTATAAAAGCTTGCTATAAGAATGTTTCATCAACAAACCTATGTACAACTATTAGAAACCAAAATAACACTGAAGTTCAAACTGTTGAACATTTAATTGCAGCCTTCTATCTTACTGGAATAGATAATGTAATTGTTGAAATTGATAATGTAGAAGTACCAATAATGGATGGATCTTCTAAAGAGTTTATTTCAATTATAAATAAAGTTGGATTAAAAAAACAAAATTCTCAAAGAAAATTTTTAAAAATTAATGAAAAAATAAATTATACTTCGGGTGAAAAATCAATCTCTATAAGCCCAAACGATAAATGTTTAGAAATTAATTATGAATTGAATTATGATAATAAAGTTATTGGCAAACAAAGAAATGAAGTAATTTTAGACAGTGACAATCTTGAACATATTTATAATTCTAGAACTTTCTGTTTGTATGAAGATGTTGAAAAAATCAAGAAACAAGGTTTAGCTAAAGGTGGTTCATTAGACAATGCAATAGTTGTCGATAAAGACAAGGTGATAAATTCAGAGGGATTAAGAAACGAAAAAGAGTTTGTGAACCATAAAATTCTTGATCTTATAGGTGATCTATTCCTATCAGGTTACAGAATTCTTGGCAAAGTAGTTTGCGTGCAAGGCGGCCATCAGCTAAACAATAATTTCGTAAAAAAGATTTTAAGTGAAAATAATCAAATAAATAAAAAAGATTATACTAAGATTAAAGAATTTAATAAAAAATACATCATTCAAAACAGAAAACTTGCGATAAACGCTTAATCCTAATTTTACCTAAGTAAAAATATTTGATATTAAGTATTATGTTTCAAAAAATACTTATAGTTTTTATTTCTGTAATACTTTTGATTTCTTGTGGAGGAAATAAGGAGGCTAAGGTTGAAACTCAAATCAAATATGATGAAGTTTATAATGAAGCATTAGCAGCTATAAACAAGGGCGAGTATTTTTTCGCATCAAATAAATTTCAAGAAATTCAATTATTAACAAGTAACAGAAAAGTTATATCAAAATCTTTGCTATTAAGCGGTTATTGTCTTTACATGATAAATTTTTATTCAGAATCAAAAGAACAACTTAATATGTTTATCAAAAAATATCCGTCAAATAAAGATGTTGCATATGCTGAATATTTATTAGCAATGATATCTTATGAAAATATTCTTGATGAAAAAAAAGATGTTAAACCTCTAAATGATGCCAAAGAACAAATTGAAAATTATTTAAAAAAATATAAAGAAAATGATTACGCATTAGATCTTAGATTTAAGTTAGATCTGGTTAACAATCAACTCGCTGCCAAAGAAATGTACCTTGCAAGATACTATATTAAAAAGAAAAAATGGATACCGGCTACAAACAGATTAAAATATGTTGTTGAAAACTATCAAACAACTATCTTTATAGAGGAAGCGCTTCATAGACTTGTAGAAGTCTATCACACTCTCGGTCTTAAAGAACAGGCAAATAGAACTGCAAACATATTGGGTTATAATTATAATTCTAGCGAATGGTATAAACGTTCTTATCAAGTTCTGAATAAGAATTATAAAATTCCAACTAACGAGGAAATTAAGACAAAAAAAAATGAGGAAGATGGTCTAATCAAAAGGACAATTAAAAAAATACTTGGTTAAATGAAAAAGATAGAAAAAGATATAGAAAGTGATTATTTAGAAAAGGTAGAAAAATTAAAAAAATATAACAATTATTATTATAACGATGATAATCCTAAAGTTTCAGACTCTGAATACGATATTTTAAAGAAAAATTTAATTAATATTGAAAATAAATATAAATTTTTAAAATCAAAATATGGTTCAGTAAGCATTTTAGTCGGTGCTCCAGTTACAAATAAATTTAAAAAAATTAAACACTCAACTGCTATGTTATCACTTTCAAATTCTTTTAATTTAGATGACATAAAAGATTTTTTAAAAAAAATTCAGAATTATTTAAATATGAAAAAAGAGAAAATAGAACTTTCCTCCGAGCCAAAAATTGATGGAATTTCAGCTTCACTAACTTATGAAAAAGGAAAACTAATCAAAGGTTTATCAAGAGGCGATGGATTTATAGGAGAGGATATTTTACAAAATTTAAAAACAATTAAGCAAATTCCAAAAATAATTAGTGATAAGAGTATACCAGAAATTGTGGAGGTAAGAGGAGAGGTTTACATCGGTAAAAAAGATTTTCAAAAAATAAAAGATAAATTTGCTAATCCTAGAAATGCTGCTGGAGGATCCTTGAGGCAAAAAAATCCTAGAGTAACATCTAAAATACCATTAAAATTTTATGCTTATGGCATGGGCAACATTAATCCTCAAATATTCTCTAAACAGACAGATTTTTTAAGTAAATTAATTAAATGGGGCTTTTCAGTTAATAAATTAAATAAATTAGTCATAAATTTAGATCAAATTGAAAAACAACACAAAGAGATAGAAAAGTTAAGATCAAGTTTGGATTACGATATTGATGGTTTAGTTTACAAAGTTAACAATATTAATCTTCAAAACCGTCTTGGTAATACCGCTAATTCACCTAGATGGGCGACCGCTTACAAATTCTCATCTGAGAAAGCAGAAACTAAAATTAAAGATATAATTATTCAAGTTGGAAGAACTGGAGCGATTACTCCTGTGGCTAAAGTTGAGCCAGTAACTGTTGGAGGTGTTGTGGTATCTAATACAACTCTTCACAACGAGGATGAAATTATAAGAAAGGATATTAGGATTCATGATACCGTTATAATAGAGCGGGCAGGAGATGTAATTCCAAAAGTTTTGTCAGTAGATACTTCAAAAAGAACTTCGAACAGTAAAAAATTTGAATTTCCCGATAGATGTTTATGTGGATCTAAAACAATAAAAGAAATAAGTTCATCAACTAAAAAAGAAGATGCCGTTAGAAGATGCACAAAGGGTTATGATTGCAGTTTTATCGCTAAAGAAAAACTAAAACATATAGTTTCAAAAGATGCATTTAATATTGAAGGTTTAGGAAAAAAAGTAATTGATAACTTTTGGGAAATTAAAATAATTAAAGAACCATCGGATATATTTAATCTTAATTATGAAAAAATCGAAAAACTTGAAGGATGGGGAAAAACGTCTATAAAAAATCTTTCTTCAGCTATCGATAAATCAAAAAAGATATCATTGAATAGATTTATTTTTTCTTTAGGAATAAGACATATTGGACAAGAAAATGCTAAAATACTAGCTAATTTTTTCGGATCAGTATCAAGCTTTCTTCAGCTATCTAGCTCAAGAAATATTAAAACCATTTTAAATAATATTAGTGATTTAGACGGAATAGGTGAAACTCAAATCAAATCTATAGAAAGTTTTTTCTCAAATAAAAAAAATATAACTATTGTTAATAATCTTGTTAAATCTCTTAAGGTTCAAAATTTCACAAATTCTAAAAAAAATGGAATCTTAAAAGATAAAACAATACTTTTTACAGGGGGTATGGAAAAAATAAGTAGATCAGAGGCAAAGTCTATAGTAGAAAATGAAGGCGGAAAAGTTTTAGGCTCGGTGTCAAAAAAATTAGATTTGTTAATTCTTGGAAATTCTAAACCAACCAAATCAAAAGTTATTAAAGCCAAAAACCTCGGAATAAAAACTATTAATGAATTAGAATTTTATAAACTATTAAATATTTGAACATTGATCTTTCAGGATAGATTTTTCCTTATAATTCATAAACTTTTTCAACTTGAAAAAAACGGTTTTATGATAATTATTTAACCATTTTATTTCATCCATACTCATTAACTCTTTAATTATAAGACTTTTATCAATAGGCACCAATGTAAGATTTTCAAATTTTAAATTTTTCTTACTTGATTTATTTAAAATTATAAGGTTTTCAATTCTTATCCCAAATTTATCTTTTTCGTAATACCCAGGCTCATTTGATAATACCATACCTTTAAGCAACTTTACTTTATTTCCAATTGATATTGCTTGAGGACCTTCATGAACATTTGCAAAGTAACCAACGCCATGTCCTGTTCCGTGATTATAGTTCAAATTTTTTTGTTTTAAAAAATTTCTTGCAGCTAAATCAATCTGCGATCCAGTGGTGTTTTTTTTTATTTTGAAATTTGCAACTGCTATATGTCCTTTTAAAACTCTAGTGTAAATTTCTTTTATTCTATCATCATAATTTTTTAGAGATATAGTTCTCGTTACATCAGTGGTGCCAAACTTATATTGTCCACCGGAGTCAACTAAGTACAGTTCTCCTTTTTTTAAAATCTTATTGGTTTGAGGCGATGCCCTATAATGAATAACTGCTGCGTTAGCTCCAGTTCCAGATATAGTAGGAAAGCTTAATGACACAAATTTTTTAAATTCTTTCCTAAATTTTAATAATTTATTTTGTGCTTTTATCTCACTTATTCTTTTCTTTTCAAAATTATTTTTTATCCAGATTAAAAATCTTGTCACTGCAACTCCATCAAGCAAATGTGCCTTTTTAATATTATTTATCTCAATTTGATTTTTGTTAGATTTTAATAAATAAATTGGGTCGACTGAGTAAATAATTTTATTGTTTTTTTCTAAAATATTTTTTAAGTAAATAGAGCACGTGTTTTTATCAATACATATCTTTTTACTTTTTATTCTAGATAGGAATAATTTTATAAATTTAACATCTATTATTTTAACATTTTCAAAATTTTTAAATAATTTATGTTTAATATTGTTTGAATCTAGAAATAAATATATTTTTCCATTTTTATCAACTAGAGCTCTACTTTTAACTATAGGTGTATATTGATTTTCATCACTTCTTATGTTCAGCAACCATGACGCATTTTCTGATGACGTAATAAATTGGAGATCTAATTTTTGTTTATTTAAATTAGCAACAATTTTTTTTAACTTACTTCTAATAGACTCTCCAGCCTCGTTATCTTTTAATTTGAATACTTTAATAATTTTTTTTTTAGTGAAATTATTTTGATTAATTAAATTACCTTCTTTTACTTCAAATAATTTACATTTAGTCCTTAAAAATAATCTTTTTAAATTTTCTTCGGTATGAACTTGGGGATTATATCCGATTTTTAAATTTTTTCCCTTTAAAATATGCTCAGGTTTTTTTTTTGGAATTGTTATTACTTTAAATCTTTTACCAACCTCCTTATTTGCCTGTAAAGTATATCTGCCATCTACAAATAAGTAGTTTTCTTTTTTAAGTATAAGTGCAAATCCATAGGACCCAGTGAACCCTGAAATTTTTTTAAGTCTATCTTTATGGTTTGGAACATATTCACTAAAAAATTCGTCGTTTTTTGGTACTATATAACCATCTAGGTTTTTTAAATTAATAAAATTTTTAATTTTATTTATTTTTTCCATTTAATTAATTTATTTTTTTTTAATCTGTTCCAACCCGGGCTTCTATATTCTTGATTATCCTCAAATGATATATCTTGATCAAAATCAAAATCCTCCATTTTGGATTCTTTATGTATCTCATTTTTTTCAATACATTCGTCTGACAACTCATTGACGAACCTCGAGGGTAAACTTTCCATCCAATCTCCATGATAAGCTCTTTTCATCGCAAAAGATAAAAAAGCTTCTTTCCTTGCTCTTGTTATTCCCACATAAGCAAGTCTTCTCTCCTCTTCTAATGCAAAGTCACCTTTTTCTTCAAGAGACTTTTGATGGGGGAATAAACCCTCTTCCCAACCTGGTAAAAAAACAACGTCAAACTCTAAACCTTTTGCAGCGTGCATTGTCATTAGATTAACTTTTTCACCTTCCCACTCTTGGTCAATAGATGTTGCGAGAGACACATGTTCTAAGAAGCTTTGTAAATTATCATATTCATTCATTGCTCTAATTAATTCTTTTATATTTTCTAATCTATTTTCGTTATTTATATCTTTTTTATTTTTTAAAATAGATGAGTAACCAGATTCGTCTAATATTAATTTTGTTAAATCATAATGCTTCATTTTTTTGGAGTCGTCCCTCCATTTTTGCAACATATTAATTAATAAATTCAATGCAGATTTTATTTTGGGCTTTAATTGATTAGTCTCTAATAATTTAATTATAGCGTCTTCTAAACAAATTTTGTCTTTAGCGCATAGCTCGTATAGTTTGTTTATCGTAGTATCTCCTATTCCTCTTTTTGGAACACCAAGCACTCTTTCTAATGCCAAATCATCATATTTTTGATTTACAATTCTCAAATATGAGATTATGTCCTTTATTTCCGCTCTTTCGTAAAACTTGATTCCTCCTAAAACACGGTAACCAATTCCTATTTTTAAAAATCTTTCCTCAAATTCTCTTGTTTGAAATATAGCTCTCACTAAAATACACACATTATTTAGTGAATATTTTTTGTTAATAATATTTTCAATTATATCACTTATTCCTTGAGCCTCATCTCTACCAGTTCCATAACAATTTAATTTTACAAGTTCTCCACCTTTACTCTCTGACCAAAGATTCTTTCCAACTCTATTGCTATTTTTTGAAATTAAACTTGAAGCAGTTTGTAAAATATTTTTTGTTGATCTATAATTTTGTTCAAGTTTAAAAATTTTACAATTGGGATACATTTTATCAAATGTCAAAAAGTTTTTTATTTCTGCACCTCTCCAACTATAAATTGATTGGTCATCATCTCCTACGCAACAAATATTGCTATTTTTGTTTACTAAAAGACTTAACCATTTATTTTGAATAAAATTTGTATCTTGAAATTCATCTACCAAAATATATTTGAAATTACTTTGATAAATTCCCCTTATATCATCATTGTTTTCAAACAATTTAACACAATAGAGAATAAGATCACCAAAATCTAAAGAATTTAAATCCTTAATTTTATTTTGATAAATTGTGTAAACTGATAATATTTTTTTTTCTAAAACAGACAAATTATTTTTTTGAACTTCATTTGGCAAAAGACCTTTATTTTTCCACTTATCTATAAATGATAAAATAAAATTTGGTGAAATTTTTTTTGCATCGATATTTTCCGCTTCTAAAATCCTTTTAACCAGTTTCTTCTGATCCTCAGTATCAATTATAGTAAAATTTGATTTAAAGTTTAAAGCTTCAGCATGTCTCCTTAGAAATTTTACGCTGATAGAGTGAAAGGTGCCTAACCAAGATACAGCACTCTTATCTCCCTTAAGGAAACTCATAACTCTATTTTGCATTTCCCTTGCAGCTTTATTAGTGAAGGTTACGCATAGAATTTGATTAGGCCAAGCTTTTTTCTGTTGAATAATATAAGCAAGTTTAGTTGTAAGCACTCTTGTTTTTCCAGACCCAGCTCCAGCAACTATAAGATTTGGTCCCTCAGTATTAAGAACAGCCTCTTTCTGAGCGTTATTTAAATTATTTAAAATATTATTATTTGGGTCCATATTTTAGTATTATATAAATAAAGTTTTTTTGAAGAATTGTGAAGAGTTTAGTTTGAACCTGTCAATTATTTTGGCTTTGTCATTGATATTGGCTTCATAAGTTTATTGAATTCATTCTCCGTCAAAATTTTATTTTTTACAACTTCCTCTTTCAAAGTTGTATTATTTTTATGTGCTATTTTTGCTATGTAAGCAGCTTTGTCATAACCAATTTTAGGGGCTAGAGCAGTTACAAGCATCAATGAATTATCTAATAAAAATTTAATCCTTTTTTTGTCAGCTTTAATTCCCTTTATACAATGAAGCGCAAAAGTTTTTGAGGAGTCAGCCATTATTTCAATTGATTGGAGAATATTATGGATTATTAAAGGTTTAAAAACATTTAATTCGAAATGCCCATGTGATCCTGCCATCGTAATACCATTATGGTTTCCAATTACTTTAACACAGACCATTGTTACAGCCTCAGACTGAGTTGGATTAATTTTTCCAGGCATTATAGATGAGCCAGGCTCATTAGCTGGAAGAATCAATTCGCCATAACCAGCTCTTGGACCAGATCCAAGAAATCTAATATCATTAGCAATTTTCATTAAACAAACAGCGGCAGTGTTTAATGTACCTGAAAAATTTACAATTGAGTCGTGAGCAGCTAAGGCAGCAAATTTGTTTGAGGCTACCTTAAATGGTAATTTAGTTATTTTTTTTATTTCATTAACAATTTTTTTGTCAAAATTTTTTTTGGTATTTATTCCAGTTCCAACTGCAGTTCCACCTTGAGCAAGGTAATAAATCTCGTTAAGAGCTTTTTCAATTCTTTCAATGCATTTTTTTAATTGAGAGTGATAACCTGAGAATTCTTGACCCAAAGTTATCGGAGTTGCATCTTGCAAATGAGTTCTACCCACTTTCACTATCTTTTTGAATTGTTTGACTTTTTTGAACAGTTCTTTTTCAAGAATTTTCAAAGAGGGAAGTAATTTGTCTATCGTTTTGATAGCTATCGAAATATGCATGGCTGATGGAAAAACATCATTGGTCGATTGAGATTTATTAACATGGTCATTTGGATGAATGGGTTTTTTTAATCCTAATTTTTTACCCATCATTTCATTTGCTCTATTTGCTATTACTTCGTTTACATTCATATTAGTCTGAGTCCCCGAACCAGTCTGCCAAACTTTAAGCGGAAAATGGCTATCGAGTTTTCCCCTAATAACTTCTTCTGCTGCCCTAATTATATATTTGCTTAACTTTGGATCTAAATCTTTATTTTTAGAATTTACAATTGCAGCTGCCTTTTTTATGGTTGCGATTGAGTGGATAACTATAGGCCTTACTAAAAAATCTCCAATATTGAAATATTTATTAGATCTTTCTGTGGAGGCTCCCCAATACTTATCCTCAGGCACCTTTATTTTTCCAATACTGTCAAATTCAATTCTGTATTTCATATATGAATCATTGATATAATACACTTATATATATTATTTATAAATTTAAAAAGGAGATTAACCAATGAGTAATTTTAATAGTGTTAAAAAGTTCATGCAAACTTTCGGCCAAGAAGTAAAAAAAAATGCCGAATTTCCAGATGAAAAAATTATTAAACTTAGGTTTGAGCTTATAAAAGAGGAGCTGAACGAACTTAAAGATGCAATTGACAAGAGAGATATAAAAGAAGTAGCTGATGCTTTAACTGATATTCTTTACGTAACATACGGTGCTGGCCATGCCTTTGGAATTAATTTAGACAAATGTTTTGAAGAGGTGCAAAACTCAAATATGAGTAAGCTTGGTAATGACGGTAAACCAATTTATAACGAGTTGGGAAAAGTCATGAAAGGACCTAACTATTTTGAACCAAACCTAAAAAAATTTGTAGCATGAATGATACTTTTTTTTGGTTATTAATGGGATTAGCTCTTGGACTATCTTTTTATCTGATAGATAAATATATATTTTAAAATTTTAAGGGGCGTTCTGTTGCCAGGTGCCCCTGGACCCCGATCTTATTCTAACCAAGGAAATGTAATACTACTCCTATTACCATTACTCCAATTATTACTGCTTCCATTTTGTCTCCTTTCACTTTTTAACGTGATTCGTTAGTATACATTATTGTTATATATTTATGAATTTAGATTATTTTAAATTAACAGTTATTCGACACAAAATACTAATTTAAAACCCCATATTTGACCAATTATCTTTTCTTTTGAATCTTTTAAGTTCATCTTTCGATGCAGGTCTTAATAAATAAAAAGCCAAAAATAATACTACTATAAGTGAAAGAAAAAATTCCATTAATACAAATTATAAAATACTGTTGTTAAATCAATGCGTCCTAATAAACATTTTTAAGGGCGCTCTGTCTTAGTCGCCCTTAATCATTTATCTTTATTAACTTTTAAAAAGATCAAGAGCTTTATTTAGAAGCTCTTCAGATTTTCCATGATCTCCATTCGAATGAGCTTTCATTCCAGCATCATGAAGTTTTTGAGCTTGTTCAATTTTTGATTTAACTTTTCCAGCCATCATCGGACAAGAACCTGCAAAAGCAGAAGATGAAAATACAACTAAAGTTAAAACTAATAAAATATTTTTCATATTTAATCCTTTCGTTTAAGTATTAAAATAATTAAAAACTGAATTAAATCACTGCGGTCTTTTAGCTAAAAGGGGGCGTTCTGTTGCCAGGTGCCCCGAACCCCGTTTGCTAAATTAACAAAGTTAATTAAGCAGCAAGAGCAAATTTATCATTTGCATTTATAATTAGCCCGTTACGTCGGAACTATCTCGAACGAAAGAATAACTTTTAGACATCCGTCGAGCCTAATTCACCCCCGTAAATATTATGGTGGAGGTGGTGGGTACTGCCCCCACGTCCGCAATGTTTATTACGAAATTCGTTTATCGTTATAGTTAGCAAGCTAACACAAGCAATATATATCAATTAATTTTAAAAAAAATAAAAACTTATGTTTGCTTATTAAAAATTGTGATATTACAGCTTAATTAGATATGTCTAAATTTTCTTATTATGTAGAAATGTATCGTAAAACTCGGATACTCAAGAATATTCCGAGAATATGGAATTATGTAAAGTATCGAACATTACCCAGAAAATCAAAAATGTTAATTGATAGATACTCTCCTCAGATAGCAAGTATTATTTTAACAAAAAGGTGTAATCTAACCTGCTCTTTTTGCTCTGTTGGAAATTCTTTAAATCAAAAAAACTGGAGGGAATCCGAAGCAACTTTAGAAAAAGTTAAGAGAATTTTTAGAAATCCACTTTTTTCTAAAGCACTTGGAGTTGATCTTTTAGGCGGAGAACCAATGCTTAATAAAGATATCATTCCAATAATAAAATGGCTTTCTAACAGAGGTCACTTAATTAATATGAATACTAACGGTCTGAGACTGGATAAAAATATTAATGAATTGAAGGAAGCTGGAATTTCCCGAATAAGCATTTCGCTTTATGAAGATAATGAAAAATATTTAAATGAAAATCTAGAAAAAATTAATAAAATATTTCCCGTTCATACTAGTATTGTGTTAGCTAAAAAAGATCTAGAAAACAATCAAGAAAAAATTTTACAAAAAACAACTTTTTTAAAAAAGACAGGTTGCAGAAGTTTGAATGTGATGATTTATAGACCTCAAGGTTTAAACCCTAATCCAGATGAAATTGTAAGAGAAGATCTTCCTTCTTATATTCAGTTTAAGAAATTAATGGAAAAAAATTTACCAGGATTTGTTAATTGGCCTGCTGCAATACAAACAAAAAAAATTAAAAAGAGATGTCCGCAAATCTGGCAGAGAATATCTGTAACAATGAAAGGAAACATGGAAATTTGTTGTGGGACAGAGGAAATTTTGTCTGGACCTAACAGCAATTTCTTTGATTGTGAGGATAAACCTGATGTATTATTTAATCATCCAACCTTAGTTAATTTAAGAGAACAGTTATTAGATGAAAACGCGGAACCACCAGACATGTGCAAAACTTGCAATTTAATTGGAGACCCTGGATGGTAATTATCAAAAAAATAAATAATTTCCATTTGGAAGGTTATTTACATCTGGTTTGATTAAATCTTTCTCATTAAAATTTTTTTTAATATCTGAGTGCTCATTTCCAATATAAAATCCCTCATAGTTTTTTTTGATTAAAAAGTTGAAAATATCCTTTGGTTTATACCCAAACCTATTGCAGTGCATATCAACTATTTCAATAAAAATATTTGGTTTATGTTTTTTTAATACTTTTTCTGCTCCTAAAAGTAAATTAAGTTCACCCCCTTCTATGTCTGCTTTTATTAGGTTAACTTTCTTTATATCTTCTTGGTCAAATATTTTATCTAAAGCAAAAACAGGTATTTTTACTTTTTTGCTGAAACCTAAATGCTGTGATGAGGCTGCTGAGCCTCCATCAAAAAAAGGAACTCCAAAATTTGTTTCATGTTCTTTGTTGCCTAAAGCAAATTTGAAAGTTTTTACATTTGTTGCGTTATTTAGAGATAAGTTGCTTTTAAGCTCATCGTAAGTTTGTTCTATAGGTTCAAAAGCATATACATTCCCATTATTTCCAACCATTTTTGAAAAATGAAGTGAATACCAACCAAAATTCGCTCCAATATCTAAAATATTCCAACCTTTTTTAACAATTTGTTTCAATAAAAAAGTTTCATTCTGTTCATAATTTCCCTCTAAAATTATTAAAGATTTGCTAGCAGATAATTTGTTGTCTGAAATTCTTATCTTAAGATTATTACTTAAACTATAAATCTCTTCTGGGTTATTTTTTTTCCATTCATTATATCTTTTTCTTCTTTTAAATTTTTTAAAACTCAAAATATCGATAAGAAACAAAATCGGAGCAGTGAAGGGTGAAATTATTTTGACGAATATATTACGTAAAATAGGTATGTTATTGATAAATTCTCTAACCTTATTTAACAAATACATATGAAATATTTAAAGTTAGCATTTAGAAGAAATTAATTATAAATTAGAAATTAAATTTGTTAAAGAGAATAATATATGTTTTTAATTTATTGCCAATACTGTGATTAATTCGAGAAAAGATATAATTTCCCATTTGATTGCTTTGTTTATCCTTTCAATTGGATATTTAATATCCTTATTTTTTTTTGGTGAAATTGTCTTAAATCCTCATGATAATTTAGAGATCGGCCCTATTTATAATAGTATTATTTCAAAAATATATTCAGGAGATTTTGATAGTCTGCTTATTTTACAAGCAGAAAACTTTAAATGGTTCTTTTTAGATAAGATTTTATATCCAATCAATATTTTTCAACTTTTTTTATCTGACAAGCAGTTTTACTTTTTTGAGGAATTTTTAAAAAAAATGATTTCTTATTTTTCTTTTTATCTTTTATCAAAATCTTTTACTAAGAACCACCTTAATGCAATGATTGGAGCTATTATCTTCACATCATTAATCTATGTTGTTTCTGTTCCCCATTCATACTTTATTCCTTTTGCCCCATATTTTTTATATTTACTATGTCATAAACAGAGTATTAATAAATTTACAATTTTATTAATTTTTTTTATTGGCTTAAATAGTTCAATTATTTTTGACTTAGTTGCTTTAGCTTTACTTATCCCTCTTGGATTAGTTTTAAGAGAGTATGAAAATAATATAAAAGTATATTATCAATTTTTAATCTCTTTTTCTTTAGGTTGTCTCATATCAGGAATTCCAATTTTTTTAACAGTTCTTACTCAAGAGTTAAGTAGAATTGATTTAGAAAAACCATCATTAATAATTGCTTTTAAGTTTGAAATTTATGAATTAATTAATTTATTCAAAATCGTTAAAATTGACGATATCTTTAGAGTTCCTATAAAAATTTTATTTATAGTAATTTTTTTTACCTCAATATTTCTCAAAGACAAAGTAATTTTAAAGCTAATAATTTTTTTAATAATTTTTTATTTTTTTAAAATAATATTATCTTCTAATATTTTAAATCCGATTTTTATTGAGCCTATCTCTTTTCTAAAAGGATTTAACTTTACTAGGTTTCATTTATTATTTCCTTTAATTATTTGCTTGATCTTGGTCTTGAATTTAAAACATTTCGAATTACAAAAATATAAATCCTTTGTATTTTTAATGACAATAATATCGTCAGTTTTTTTGTATAGTAATTTTACAGTTGTTGAGATTGTCAAATCTTTTACTAATAATAATTTAACAGATAAAAGTCTTAGCAAATTAAAAGAGTTCAATGAAGATGAGGATATTAGTAATTTTTTTAAATTACTTTTAGATAAAAATAATTATAAAAACCAAAAACTCTCGTATGAATTTGATAGTAAAAATTCTTTCGATAAATATTATCGTTATAAAGAATATGGCAGTATAAAAAAATTAGTTGATGGGGGGATAACACTCTCGATTGGCATAGATCCCATGATAGCAGCAATGAATGGAATTAAGGTTGCAGATGGCTATTATGTTCTTTATTCGGCAGAATATAAAAAAAAGTTTGAAAAAATTATAATAAAAGAATTACAAAATAACATTTCTTTGTACAATTATTTTAAAAATTGGGGTAATAGAGTTTATGTTTTTTTTGAGGATGAAAAAAATTTAATGGTTGATTTTAATGCAGCAAAGGAGCTAAAAATAAGTCACGTAATTTCATCCTTTGAATTAATGGATCCAATATTGGAGAAAATTTGTTCGCCCTGTATAAGTAGTGGTCAATTAAGTTTATATAAAATTAAATAATTTATGAAGTTAGCAATAAAAAAAAATTTTTGGAAAAACAAAAAAGTTTTTGTAACTGGACATACTGGTTTTAAGGGAAGTTGGCTTTGCATATTTTTAAGTCAATTAGGCGCAGAGGTAACTGGTTATGCTTTAAAACCAGCAACAAAACCAAGCTTATATAATTTGGCAAATATTAAAAAACTGATTAAAAAATCAATTATTGCAGATGTAAGAAATTCAAAAAAACTATATAGCGAAATAAAGAAATCTAAAGCAACTATTTTATTTCACTTAGCAGCACAACCTTTAGTCAGATATTCTTATGAAAATCCAAAAGAAACATTCGATACCAATTTTACGGGAACTTTAAATATTTTAGAGTCTATAAGAAAACTTAATAAAATAAAATCATCTATAATAATCACAACAGATAAAGTGTATGATAAGGATTTAATGAAAATTTTTCAGGAGACTGATAATTTGCTTGGACATGATCCTTATGCAGCATCTAAGGTATGCGCAGAACATGTTTTTTTTAGTTATATATACTCTTTTTTTAAAAATTCCAAAAACCAAAAGCTTGCTACCGTAAGAGCTGGTAATGTTATTGGTGGGGGTGATTATTCCGAGGATAGACTTCTACCTGATATTTTCAGATATATAAAAAAGAATAAAAAAATTATTTTAAGAAATCCTAAATCTGTTAGACCTTGGCAGCATGTTTTAGAGCCACTTAGCGGATATATACTTTTAGCAGAGAAACTTTATAATAAAAAATTGACTAGCTTAGAACCTCACTGGAATTTTGCACCAAATATTTCAAGTTGCAAATCTGTAAAATACGTAGCTGATTTTTATTCAAAAAAACTTAAAGTTCAAATAAAAATTGCTAAAAGCAAAACAAACGAGTTTAAACCAGAAAACAGGTTTTTGAGACTAAGCAATTTTAAAGCTAGAAAATACCTTAATTGGCATCCACGTTGGAATTTAAACAAGTCACTTAAAAAAATTTTAGAATGGAACATTAATACAAAAAAAGGTAATCATCTTAAAGTTTGTAAATCGCAAATAGAGGATTACTTAAAATAATATGAGAATGAAAAAGATATCATACGGTAAAAATATTTATAATTATAAGGAAATTAATGCTGTTCTTAAGCAATTAAAAAAAACGACACAAATGGGTGTATCAGTGGACTCTTTTGAAAAAAAAATTGCTAACCTGTTTTCAAAAAAATATGGCTTAATGGTTAATTCAGGGTCTTCTGCCATAATATTAGCTTTAAAAGTTTTAAATTTTCCAAAAGGAAGCGAAATTATAACTCCGTGCCTAAATTTTGGAACTGCTGTTTCATCGATAATGTTATGTGATTTAAAACCAATATTTGTAGATTGTGAAATTGAAACTTTACAAATTGACCCAAAAAAAATAGAAAAAAAAATTACAAAAAAAACTAAAGCTTTAATGATACCAAATTTAATTGGCAATATTCCAGATTGGGAAAAAATTAAAAAAATTGCTAAAAAACATAAATTAAAAGTTATTGAAGACTCCGCAGATACTTTAGGCGCCACAATTAAAAAAAAATCTACTGGCTTTTATAGTGATTTATCAATTACAAGTTTTTATGGATCTCATGTAATAAGTTGTGCAGGTAATGGAGGTATCTTTTTAACAAATTCAAAAGATTTTCACTCAAAAGCAAAAGTTCTCAGAAGTTGGGGCAGAATGTCTACATTAATAAAAGACTCAGAAAATATTAACAAAAGACTAGGGATTAAACTTAAAGGTATTGAATATGACAGAAAATTCATTTTTTCTGAAGTTGGATATAATTTTGAACCTTCCGAGATAGGGGCTTCATTTGGACTTGAGCAACTTAAAAAATTAAAATATTTTACTAAAATAAGAAATAAAAATTATAATTTACATTATAATTTCTTTTCAAAATTTAAAAAATTTTTTATTTTGCCAAAAATGAATAAAGGGGTTAAAACTAACTTTCTTGCTTACCCTATAATAATAAAAAATAACAAACATTTCACAAAAAAAAATCTTCAATTATTTCTTGAGAAAAATAATATTCAAACAAGACCTATTTTTACAGGAAATATATTAAGGCACCCTGCTTTTGCTTCTCTTACATCTAAGAGAAATAAATTAAATGAATTTAAATGCTCAGACTATATTATGAAAAATGGGTTACTTATCGGATGTCACCAAGGCCTTTCCAGCAAAAACGTTTTTCAGATTCACAAAGTAATAGTGAAATTTTTTAAATCAAGAAAGATACATTTCTAGTTAAAAATGAGTGGTACTTGTAAACTTTGCTTTTCAAAATTAAACAAAAGTCCTATCCTTATCCTTGATGATATGCCGAGGGCTGCACAATTTTTTCCTGATCCAAAACAATTTCAAGAGGACAAAGGAGTTTCTTTAAAAGTTTTTCAATGTGGTAAGTGTGGTTTAGTTCAATTAATTTCTGAGCCAGTCGAATATTTTAAAAATGTTATAACGGCCGCAACGCTTTCAGGAGATGCTAGAAATTCTCGTTTAAGTCAGATGAAAAATTTTAGAGAAAAATACAATCTCTTAAACAAAAAAGTGTTAGAGATTGGTTGTGCTTCAGGTAGTATGCTGGATGTTATCAAAGAGTCAGGGATGTCTGCTTTTGGGGTTGAAGCATCAAAGGACTCAGTTGATGAAGGTTTAAAAAAAGGAAGAAAAATAATTCATGGATTTATTGGTGATTTAAAAAAAATCTCTCATGGGCCTTACGATGCTTTTGTATCATTTAATTATCTAGAGCATATGCCAGAACCTACAAAAGTTTTAAATATTATAAATAATAATTTGTCTTCCAATGGTTTAGGACTAGTTACTGTGCCGAATTTTGACTTCTTGCTTAAAACAAAATGTTTTTATGAATTTGTGCCAGATCATTTATCCTATTTCACAAAAGAGACTATTTCTAATATATTTTTAAATTGTGGATTTTTCATAAAAGAGATTTCATTAATAAATAATGAGAATGACATTTTAGTGATTGTAGAAAAATCAAAAAAATCAAAAGAAATTAATTTTAAAAAGCCAAAAGCAATTAATTTAAGCTCAGGTATAGCAGAGATTGAAAGTCTTAAAACAGAATTGAAATCCTTAGTAAAAAAATATAAAGACCAAAATAAAAAAATTGCTATTTGGGGTGCAGGACACAGAACATTAGCATTGTTATCAATAAGTAATTTAGTCGAAATAGAATATATTGTTGACTCAGCAAAATTTAAGCAAGGAAAATACTCACCAGTTTTGCACACAAAAATATTTTCACCAGAAATTTTGAAAAAGAATGAAATTGACCTCTTGATAGTAATGGTGCCTGGAATTTACCCTGATGAAGTAATCAAAACAGCGAAAAATATGAATTTAAAGGCAGATATTGCAAAATTAAGAAATAATAAAATTGAATTTATATAAAATGCAAAATAGTATCTAACTATGGATAATAAAGACTTACCAAATAATAAGATTTCAGCAGTTGTTAAACCTAGAATTTATCACCAAAAAAAACAGAAACTTGAGGATTTGGTGCCACTACAAACACCTTTTTCTGTTCATATTGATGTATGCAGTCTATGTAATTTTAAATGTAGTTTTTGTTTTCAAGCAGATATTTTCGGTAAAAAAGATAAAAAATTTCCTCATGGAATGATGAAAATGGATTTGTTTAAAAAAACAGTTGAAGATTTAAAAGCTTTTCCAGATAGAATTAAAAAAATTAAGATTGGGAACCATGGAGAACCCACATTGCACCCTGAGTTGCCAGAATTTATAAAATTTGCAAGAGAAGCAGATGTTGCAGATACAGTTGAAGTGTTCACCAACGGATCAAAGTTAAACCCAGAATTAAATAAAAGATTAGTAGACTCGGGTTTACAAAGAATAAATATTTCGTTGGAAGGTCTTTCAAGTGAGAGATACCTAAAAGTTGCTGCAGCCAAAATTAATTGGGAAGAATTTGTGGGAAATATAAAAAATTTATATGAGTACAGTAGAAAAAAAGGTGAACTCAATATTTATGTCAAAATTGTCAATAATGCCAGTGAACTTAAAGGAGAAACTGTTTATTCTATGACAGAGGAAGAAAAAAATAAGTTTTATGATACATTCGGTAATATTGCTGATGAAATTTACATAGAAAAAATTGTACCTCAATGGGCAGAGACCCAAGAGGGAAAACAAAACGATGTAGAATTAACAGGTATGTATGATCAAAAAACCGTAAGATATAAAAAGATTTGTCCTTTCATATTTATGTATCTGCATATTAATCATGACGGCATAGTAAGCCCTTGCACATTAGATTGGCCCAGAGATGTCGCAATAGGAGATGCAAAAAAGGAGTCAGCAACCGATATCTGGAAAGGTAAAACGTTAAAGGATTTACAAATAGCTCAATTAGAGGGAAAAAGGAATGAAATAAAATTTTGCAAAGATTGCTCGGCCCCAATGGTTTGTGTTGAGGAAAATCTAGATAACCATGCACAAGATCTTTTAAAGAGGATTAAAAGATAATCAATAATTATAATGAAAATAATGATAACAGGTACCAATGGATTTATTGGTAGAAATGTTAAAGAATACTTAGAAAAAATATATAAAGATATCCACTCTCCTAAACGTCAACAGTTGAATTTACTAGATGCAAAAGCAGTCGAAACTTACCTTAAGAAAAATAACTTTGATGTAATCATTCACTGTGGAATCACTTTAAATTCAATTGAACAAAATTTAAGTATGTTTTTTAATATTGAAAAACACTCAAATTATTTTGGAAGACTAATTTGCATCGGATCAGGAGCAGAATTTGACTCTAGGTCGTATAAGCCTCGAATGAATGAAAAATATTTTGGAAATTCTATTCCTCCTAAAACTGACATATATGGTTTCTCGAAATATATGATAGCTAAGAATATTGAAGAAAAAAAAAGGAACATATTTAATCTGAGGGTTTTTGGCATATTTGGAAAATATGAAGATTACAGAAGAAGGTTTATTTCGAATAATATCTGCAGATCGTTATGTGGCATGAACATTTCAATAAATCAAAATGCTCTATTTGATTATCTCTATATTGATGATTTTAACAAAATTGTTGAGATGTTTCTGGCAAACAATCCAAAAAAAAGGACATATAATGTTTGTACAGGCAAATCAGTTGATTTTATAACTTTGGCCAAAATAATTAATAATCTAGATGGTAGAGATAAAAATATAGAAATTTTGAAAAGCGGCATAAAAACAGAGTATTCAGGTGATAATTCTCTGTTATTATCTGAATATGAAAATATCACATTCACAGATCCAGAAAAATCTGTTGCAGATCTCTACAACTGGTATAAACACTCAAGTAAATTGAACTTTGATGAAAAATTATTTGATACATGGATAAAAAACTAATCAAACCCAAAGAACTAAAATTTGTAAATTCTCTTAAGAATAAACCTATAATTATTTGGGGCGCAAGGATGACAGGTCTAGGTTTACTCAGATTTTCAAAAAAACATAATCTAAAATTAGTTGGATATGTTGACGGAGATCCATCTTTAACTGACAAGATGATAGGAGAACATCAAATAAAATTACCTAGTGAAATAAAAAATTTGAAAAAAGAATATCCAGAAGCTGTTGTTGTTGTCGCTGCTGCACTCAAAGAAGACGAAATAATAACGTCCATAAAAAAAATGGGCATAGAGGAAAAAAATATTATTAATTATAGCGAATTTAGTGAATGTTTTTTTACTATTGATATAGTTGGTCAATGTAGTCTTAAATGTCCCTCTTGCGCCCAAAGTTTGGCAGAGATCAAAAATCCTATGGGAACTATGAAGCTTGAGGATTTTAAAAAGGTAATCGCTAAAATTAAAAATGAAGTAGATCTTGTAACTCATGTAGCTCTTTATAGTTGGGGTGAACCTTTGTTACATAAAGACCTTCATTTGATAATAGATCACCTACACAAAGAGGGAATAGCGGCAGCAGTGTCTTCACACTTATCTATTCCATCTGAGTCACAAATACAGAATTTAATTAAGGCCGCACCCGAGTATTTAAAAATTTCTACATCTGGTTTCTATCCAGACGCTTATAACTCAACGCACACGGGTGGAAATGTAAATTTAGTAAAATCTAATATGTATAAAATTAAGTACTTAATGGAGAGATACAATTCAAAAATTTACGTAGATGTAAATTATCATTTGTACAAAAATAACGTTGGCGAAGATTTAGAAATGATGGAGAAGCTCTGTGATGAACTAGGTTTTGGTCTATCAACAACTTATCCAGTGGTTTTTCCAGTTGAAAGATGTATGGATTATTTAGAAGGAAAGAAAAATGGCAAAGATCTATCTGAATTATCCAAACTTCTACTAGTAAATATAGACGAAGGTTTGGAAATAACTAAAAATTACCGAAATCAACCTTGTAGATACTTAACTAATCAAATAAATATTAATTGGGATAGAAGCGTCCCACTTTGTTGTGTTACTTTTGACAGACAAAAAAACTCATCAATTATTTCAAAAGATTTTTTAAAAGAGTCACTTAAATCGCTTGATGAAAAAAAAAGGGATCATTCTCTTTGCTCAAAGTGTACAAAATTAGGAATACCTCCATATCAACTCGGTGTGAATCTTAAAGGTTGGGATGAAAAAGCAAAAGAAAATAGTGAAATTTTTGCTAAAAAACTTCGATAAAAAAATTTTCACTAGGACAAAATTTATTTAGTAAGTTCATGAGTCAAATAAAATATAGCGATTATTTTTGTAAATCATTAAAGGAAATTGGTTACACTCATTGCTTTTTATTACAAGGCGGTTCTATAATGCATTTAGTTAATAGTGCATCAAAATATTTTAAAGTAATTCCTTTTTTACATGAGCACTGTGCAACTATTGCATCAGAATATTTTAATAAGGCAAATAAAGGAAAAAAAAATAAATCTTGGGTATTAGTTGCAGCAGGTCCTGGCTTGACAAATTCAATTTCTGCCATCTCCGGAGCTTTTTTAGAGTCACGTGAGCTTTTGGTTGTAAGTGGACAAAGTAAAACATCTGATTTAAGACTTCATAATAAAAACAATATTAGACAAACGGGAATTCAACAAAATGATGGTGTCGGTATTGCCAAAAAAATTACTAAATTTTCAAAAACGTTTTACACCCCAGAAAAATTTGAGAATATAAACAAATATGTTTCATTATCATTTTCGGGACGTAATGGACCAGTGTTATTTGAAGTTCCTATTGATATTCAAGGTAAATTTGTAAAACGTTTTAAAGCTAAAAAAATAAAAAGTATAAATACAAAAAAAATTATATCCACTAAAAAAAAATCAAAAATTTTAAAACTAATAAAAAAATCAAAAAAAATCTCTATATTGCTAGGAGGGGGAATTGAAAAAGAAGGCTTTTCAAAAATAAAAAAAAAACTTTTAAACACCAATCTAGCTTTATTTACAACGTGGAATGGAGCTGATTTACTGGCTGAAAATGATAAAAATAATTTTGGGAGACCAAATACTTGGGGTCAAAGATACGCAAATATTTTACTACAAAACTCAGACTTATTGATTTCGATCGGGTCAAGTCTGGGTATTCAGCAAACTGGTTTTAATTATCAGTCTTTCGTGAAAAGGGGAAAAATAATTAATGTGGATATTGATAAAAACCAATTAAATAAATCGTTTCCCAATTCAGAAATTAAAATTGAATGTGATGCATTAGATTTTTTAAATTATTTAATCAAAATTATAGACGCTAAAACTAAAAATAGAAATAAATTATGGATTCAAAAATGTAAAGTTATAAAAAAACTTCTACCGACTAATGAAAAATACAATAATTATACTGGAAAAAAATTTATTTCTCCTTACGATTTTTATATCAAAATATCAAAAATTCTTGGAGATAACGATAACATTTGCCCTTGTTCAAGTGGAGGAGCAGAAACTACTTTTTTTCAAAGCTTTAAGTTTAAAAAAAATCAAACCTGTATAAATAACAAAGCGCTAGCATCCATGGGATACGGTTTAGCTGGTGCTATTGGTTTGGCATTATCTAATCAAAAAAAAAGAACATGCTTATTTGAGGGAGATGGTGGGTTCACACAAAATTTGCAAGAAATTGGTATAGCTAAAAAAAATAATCTTAACCTAAAAATATTTATCTTTTTTGACAATGGTTATGCATCTATTAGATTAACACAAAAAAATTATTTCAAAGGAAAATATATAGGCTGTGATTTTAAAACTGGTTTAATGTTTCCAAATTGGAAAAATTTTTTTAAATCTTACGGTATAGAAACTTTTGTTTTGCCTAAAAATTTTCATAATAATAAAAAATTTTTAAAATTTTTTAATGACAAAAAACTACGTGTATTTATAGTTCCTATTGACCCTGAACAAACCTATTTTCCAAAAATTTCAAGCAAAATATTAAAATCTGGCACATTGTCATCAGACTCTATTGATAATATGACTCCAAAAATTAATATTAATTTTGAAAAAATTTTAAACTGAAGTAAGATAAATTATGAATTTACTCGAGAAAGATATGCTCACTGTTTTAAAATCTCTTAGAGATGATTTTGGTGTCATAGGTATTAAAGCTGAGTTTGAGGCGGAAGGTACAAGATTAGACGAGTTACTAAGGTTAGTAGAAATTGTAAGAAAATTAAATTTAAAATTAGGTATCAAAATCGGTGGCTGCGAGGCAATGAAAGATTTAATGGAATGCAAGCAGTTTGGTACTGATTACATCATCGCGCCCATGGTTGAGACTGATTATGCTTTAAAAAAATTCATAGAAGCCAAAAACAAAATCTACGATAAAGAAGAGAGAAAAAATACAGAATTTTTAATAAATGTAGAAACTGTTACTACAAAAAATAATTTAGACAAGATAGTAAAAACAAATAATACCTATAAAAAAGACGAAAATATAAATGGTTGGGTTTTTGGAAGAGTTGATTACACTTTATCACAAGGTCTAAATAGAGAGGACATTAATAACAGCGATCAGATTACAAACTCAATACTTGATGTAGCAAAAAAAGCAAAAGAAAATAATTTGAATTTAGTTGTTGGTGGAGCTATCTCAGTAGATGCATTATCGATTTTAAAAAAAATTGAAAAAATTAAGCTTAATAGATTTGAAACGAGAAAAGTAATTTTTTCCTCAGAAGCACTTAAAATTGGAAATCTAAAAGAGGGCATGTTGAAAGCAGTAAACTTCGAACTACTGTGGCTTAAAAATAAAAAAAATTATTATGGCTCAATATTTCAAGAAGATGATAAGAGAATAGATATGCTCTCTAAAAGGTGGAAGGTTTAGTCTATAATAATAAATTATGAAAAAAATTAGTATTGTAACACCTACTTTTAACGAGGAAGATAATATAGAGAAGCTATCTAAGTGTATCTCGGATGAGATGGAAAAACACAATTATGATTATGAACATATAATTATTGATAACTCATCTGAAGACAAAACAATTCCAATTATAAAAAAAATTGCTGAAAAAGATAAAAAAGTAAAAATTATAATTAATGCCAGAAATTTTGGTCACGTGAGATCGCCTTTTCATGGAATACTCCAATCAAGCGGTGATGCAACAATTTTGTTAAATTCTGACTTTCAAGAACCACCTGAACTGATATCCGATTATATAAAAGAGTGGGAAAAAGGTTTTAAAATAGTTCTTGGACAAAGGTCTGCCTCAGATACTAATCCTATGACTGATTTAGGAAGATCTTTTTTCTATAAATTTATAAAAAAAATCTCAGAGGTTCCTCTTATGGAAAGAACCTCAGGTACAGGATTATTTGATAAAGAAATAATTAACCAATTAAAAAAAATTAGTGATCCTTATCCATATTTTAGAGGATTATTATCGGAAATATCTAGCGACATAAAACTGGTAAAATTTCATCAATCAAAGCGCAAGGGTGGAAAAACTAAAAATAACTTTTATACTTTATACGATACTGCCGTGTTAGGTATTATTAAACACTCTAAAGTACCTCTTAGATTAATTACATTTATTGGTTTTTTTGCAAGTATAGTTAGTATATTGATAGCTATAACTTTTTTATTTTATAAGCTACTTTTTTGGGAGTCGTTTGAAGTTGGTATTGCTCCTTTAATCATAGGACTATTTAGTGTGGCTTCAATTCAAATATTTTTATTAGGATTTATTGGGGAATATGTCATGCAAATTCTTACTCATTCTAGAAATTTACCTCTCGTGGTTGAAAAAGAGAGAATTAATTTTTAAATTGAAAAACTAAAAAATTAATATAAAAAATTTAAAATAAACCTAATATGAAATTAACTTCAGAGCAAAAAAAAGAAATTTTAGATCAGCAATCTCAAAAAAATACGACTAAAAGAGTAACCTCTCCAGCTTTAGAACATATTCTTTATGAGGCTATTCCTGTTCTTGACCATGGTTTTGTAAGAGTTGTTGATTATATGGGTGATGATACATCAATAGTTCAATCTGCAAGAGTTTCATACGGCAAGGGTACAAAAAAAGTTTCTACAGATGCTGGTTTAATAAAATATTTAATGAGACATAGACACAGCACCCCTTTTGAAATGTGTGAAATAAAATATCACGTCAAACTTCCAATTTTTATTGCACGACAATGGATCAGACATAGAACAGCAAATGTTAATGAATATTCAGCCAGATATTCTATTTTAGATAAAGAATTTTATATTCCATCGAGGGAAAACCTTGCGGCTCAATCGCAGAGTAACAGACAAGGAAGAGGAAGTTTAATAAATGGAACTCAAGCTGATGAAATTTTGACTTTATTAAGAGAAGATGCTGAAAGAAATTACAAAAATTATGAAAAAATGTTAAACGAAACTTATGATGGGGAAACTATAGATACTCAAAAACAAGGGCTTGCCAGAGAACTTGCCAGAATGAATTTAACTCTTAATTCTTATACTCAGTGGTATTGGAAAACCGATTTGCTAAATCTACTAAATTTTTTATCTCTCAGAGCTGACAGCCATGCCCAATATGAGATAAGAGCATATGCAAATGTTATGATCGATACTCTAAAAAAATGGGTTCCGACAACATACGAAGCGTTTATGGATTACAGAGTTGGTGGAATGGAACTTTCATCAAAGGGAAAAATAGTTATTTCAAAAATGATCAAAGGAGAAACTTGTGATCATGAGGGCTCAGGTTTATCTAAAAGAGAGTGGAATGAGCTTATGACCTCTTTTGGTTTTGAAAATAAAATTGTTTAAAATTTAAAATTAATTAAAAAAATCAATAATCTTTTTTGCTATTTCTTTAAATTCCTTTGATATTTCGTGTTCGGGATTTTTAAAAGAAAGTGGCTCACCAGAATCTGCCGATATTCTTAAATCTGTGCTCAGAGGTAAGTTGCCTAAAACTTTTTTGTTAAATTCTTTAGCCGTTTTTTCAACTCCACCTTCTCCAAAAATATAATACTTTTTTCCATCATCACCTTTAAAAAAACTCATGTTATTAATTAGGCCTAAGATTTTGATACCTGTTTTTTCAAACATTTGAATTCCTCTCTTAACATCCAATAATGCAATATCTTGGGGCGTAGATACTATTATTGCACCATCTACTTTTATATCCTGTGCAAATGTTAATTGAGTGTCACCAGTTCCAGGCGGCATATCAATAACTAAAAAATCTAAATTTTTCCAAGAAACTTTTTCAGTCAAAGTTTTAATAGCGCTAATTACCATTGGTCCTCTCCAAATCATCGGAGCTGTCTCGTCAACTAAAAGACCTATAGACATAACTTGAGTGTTATATTTTTCTAGAGGAACAATTTTTTTTTGGTCCTCGGTTTTTGGTTTATCTTTTAAATTTAACATTTTTGGAAGTGAAGGCCCAAATACATCTGCATCTAAAATACCAACTTTAGATCCTAATTTTTGAAGGGCAAAAGCTATGTTAACTGCAACTGTGGACTTTCCCACACCTCCTTTTGCACTAGAGACAATTAAGGTATTTTTTACTCCAGGAATAGGTTTATTTGTAAATTTTTTTGTTATTTTTTCACTCATATGTTATCTAGATGGTCATTATTACGCTCTAACTTAACTTGTTTTTGAACAAAAAGTCACTATATAAAGTGTCATGGGAATCAAAGATTATATTTTAAAAAATCAATCACCTTGGGGATCAAGTCCTTCAGGCGGAAGGAATGGTTCTGGCACAGGTTCTGGCTCAAGAAGAGAACCACCAAGTTTAGATGATTTAATAAGCAATTTACAAAAATTAATAAACAAATTTTTACCAGGTGGAAAATCTGGAGGCGGAAAACCTATAATTCTTGGACTAGTGATTTTACTTGTAATTTGGGTTTTGAGTGGTTTGTATAGAGTGTTACCTGACGAGCAAGGAGTAGTTTTAAGATTTGGAAAATTTGTGAATACAACTCAACCAGGATTAAATTATCATATTCCTTTTCCAGTTGAGAGAGTGTTAAAACCAAAAGTCACTAAGGTTAATAGAATTGATGTTGGATTTAGAGGAGCTAGCGACTCAGGAAGATCTTCAGGTATTGGAGAAGTGCCAGAGGAGAGTTTAATGTTAACTGGAGATGAAAATATTGTTGACATAAACTATTCCGTTTTTTGGGTTATCAAAGATGCAGGAAAGTTTTTATTTAATATTCAAAGCCCAATAGAGACAGTGAAGGCTACATCTGAAACAGCAATGAGAGAAGTAATTGCTAAAAGCGAGATACAATCTATTCTTACCGAAGGAAGGTCTAATATTGAAGTTGAGGTCCAAGAAATTACACAACGAATTTTGGACGAGTATGGATCAGGAATTCAAATTACACAAGTACAAACTCAAAAAGCAGATCCCCCAAGTCAAGTAATAGACGCGTTTAGAGATGTTCAAGCGGCTAGAGCAGACAAAGAGCGATCTAAGAACGAGGCCGAAGCCTATGCTAATGATGTAATTCCTAGAGCTCGAGGTGATGCAGAAAAAATTTTACAAGAAGCCGAAGCATATAAGAAAGAAGTAGTGGCAACTGCTGAGGGTGAGGCTTCAAGATTCCTTGCAATATATTCAGAATACAAAAATGCTAAACAAGTGACTCAAGAAAGAATGTATTTAGAAACTATGGAAAAAGTCTTAGCTGATATTGACAAAGTAATTATAGACAAAAATTCTGGTCAAGGCGTAGTTCCTTATTTACCTTTACCAGAGCTTAAAAAACCAAGGGGAGGAAGTTAATGAAAGTATCTAAATTTTTTCTTCCATTAATAGTAGTGCTAGGTGTGGTAGCCTATCAATCAGTTTTTGTTGTTCAAGAAATCAACCAAGCTATTGTTTTACAATTTGGTGATCCAAAAAAGATTGTCACAAAGTCAGGTTTAAATTTTAAACTGCCATTCATACAAAACGTAGCGTTTCTTGATAAAAGAGTTCTAAATTTAGACAATCCGCCAGAGGAAGTAATAGCAGCAGATCAAAAAAGGTTAATAGTTGATGCAATAGCAAGATTCAAGATTATCGATCCACTAAAATTTTATATTTCAGTTGGTAATGAAAGAGTTGCAAGACAAAGATTAGCTACAATTATTAACTCAAGAATAAGAGGCGTACTTGGAAAACAAGAATTGGCAACTTTACTTTCCAAAGATAGAGCAAAACAAATGTCAATCATTCAAAATGATGTAAATAATGAAGCACAAAATTTTGGTATAGAGATTGTTGATGTGAGAATTAAAAGAGCTGATTTACCCCAAGCAAATAGTGAAGCTATTTATGCAAGAATGCAAACAGAGAGGCAAAGAGAAGCAAAAGAATTCAGAGCGCAAGGTGCTGAAATAGCCACAAGAATAAAATCTACTGCTGACAAAGAAGTTACTGTAATTTTAGCAAATGCGAAAAAAAAATCTGAAATTATGAAAGGTGAAGGAGACGGTCAAAGAAATGCAATTTTTGCCAGTGCATTTGGTCGAGATCCTAGTTTTTTCAGTTTTTATAGAGCGATGCAATCTTATGAAAAAGCCTTAATCGGAGGGGATACTTCGCTAATTTTGTCACCGGATAGTGAGTTTTTTAAATTTTTCGGCAAAACAGGTTTAGTCAAAAAAAACTAACAATCAATTCATGACGGATTTAATAACAGCTTTAGGTTTATTGCTGTTTCTAGAAGGTTTGTTAGTTGCCATGTTTCCGTCAAGAATAAAAAATATGCTCAAAAGTATTGAAAAAATACCTAATAATAAATTGCGCATATCTGGGACTTTTTTTTTAATTATGGGATTTTTAATTGTTTGGTATATAAGAAATTAAATGAGATACTTAAAACATTACATTATATACCTTTTTATTTTATTTAATTTTGTATCAGCTAATGCAAGCAAAGCACCTGACTCATTTGCAAATTTAGCTGAAAAACTAATGCCATCAGTGGTAAATATATCTACCACGCAAACTGTTAGAACAAATGCTAATAATTTTCCGTTTCAATTTCCACCAGGTTCACCATTTGAAGATATGTTCAAAGAATTTCAAAGACCAACAGAAAGAAAGGCCTCGTCTTTAGGATCTGGGTTTATAATTGATGAGAAGGGAATAGTTGTTACAAATAATCATGTGATTAACAATGCTGAAGATATATTGGTTAAAGTTAATGATAAAGAATATAAAGCTAAAGTATTAGGATCAGATCCTTATGCAGATATCGCTGTACTGAAAATAGAAACTAAAGAAAAATTTAAACCTGTTAAATTCGGAGACTCAGACAAAGCTAGAGTTGGAGATTGGGTTGTTGCAATTGGAAATCCTTTTGGATTAGGTGGAACTGTAACTTCTGGTATTATTTCGGCTCGAAATAGAGATATTAACTTAACAAGATATGATGATTTTATTCAGACAGATGCATCAATTAATCAAGGAAATTCTGGAGGACCACTTTTCAATTTAAATGGAGAAGTTGTAGGAATTAATACAGCTATAATTGCTCCAGGCCAAGCAGGATCAATTGGTATTGGTTTTGCCATACCAGCTAATGCAGCTTCAAACGTAATCAATCAACTTATAGAATTTGGAGAAACTAGAAGAGGTTGGTTGGGTGTTAGAATTCAAGAAGTCACAAAAGAGATAGCTGAAATTGAAAATTTAAAAAAGGCTTCTGGAGCTTTAGTTGCGAGCGTAGGAGAAGACAGTCCGGCTGATAAAGCAGGACTAAAAGATGGAGATATCATTCTAGAGTTTGATGGAAAAAAAATTGATACAATGAGAAAATTACCAAAAGTTGTTGCAAACACTGAAGTGGGTAAAAAAGTTGAACTTAAGATTTGGAGAAATAAAAAAATGATTTCTAAAAGGCTTACACTTGGAAGGCTAGAGTCATCAGCAGAGTTTAGAGATAAAAAAACTAAAACTAAAAAAGCAGAAGAATTTGAGATCGATACATTAAAAATAACTGTGAGAGATATAAATCCTTCTGACGTAAAACAAAGAAGTTTAGAAAAAAATTTAAAAGGGTCAGTTATTTTAGATATTTCACCAAGAAGTCCATTAAGCGGCAAGCTAAACGTAAATGATATTATTATTGAGGTGCAAAAAAAAGGTCTTAAAACTTCTGCAAGCTTAAATGAAGCTGTAAACAAAATTATTAAACAAAATCAACCTCTTTACTTAACAATTATAAACAATAATAATCAAAAAAGATACGTAGCTTTTAAACTTAAATAAATTGTTCAGAAAAATAATTTTAATCGCAGGTCCTACAGCTTCGGGTAAATCAAAAATTGCTATATCTATTGCAAAAAAAGTTAAAGGTGAAATTATAAACGCAGATAGTATGCAAGTTTATAAAGAATTTTCAATATTGACATCTAGACCAGATAAAAAAGATTTAAAAAAAATAAAACATCATCTTTATGGATTTGTTCCGGTAAAAAATCACTTTTCAACAGGACATTGGTTGAGAAAAGTAAAAAATAAAATAATTAATTTAAACTCAAAAAATAAAACTCCAATAATTGTGGGTGGAACTGGCCTATATTTTAATTGTATTCTTAAAGGTTTAAGTAAAATTCCATCAATCAGCTCAAAAAAAAGATTAAAAATAAGACTTTATCATAAAAAAATAGGTCAAAAAAAATTTTATAATCTTTTAATTAAAAAAGATCCTTTATGTAAAGGAAAATTTGACAAGACAGATATACAAAGAACACTAAGAGCTTATGAAGTGAAAAATTATACAAAAACATCCTTATATGAATGGTTTAAAAATACTAAATCGGATTTCAAAGATTACAATATAAAAAAAATATTTATAAATACCCCCAAGAGTCAATTGCTCAAAAATATTAGTAACAGAGTAGATCAAATGATAAAAAAAGGTTGTTTTGATGAAGTTAGAAATTTTCGAAGACTCAAAATTAATAAAGAATTATCTGCAAATAAAATTATAGGTATTTCAGAAATTTCCGATTTTTTAAATAAAAAAACTGACATAAATCAACTTAAAGAAAAAATCCTAATTAAAACTAGACAATACGCAAAAAGACAAAAAAACATGGTCTAGAGGCCATATGAGCGATTGGAACATGATTTACCATAAAAATACATCTGTTCTTATAAAAAAAGTTTTAAATCTAGTAAGCTAAAACTTGACCAAAGTAGATTCTCCGATAGATTGTACTTATGCCGAAATTATTTACTGGTGCTGAAATCGTTTTCAAAGCTTTGGAAGATCAAAAAGTTGAGTTTATATTTGGTTATCCTGGGGGAGCGGTTTTACCTATTTATGATGAATTAAAAAATCATAAATCAATAAAACATATTTTAGCCAGACATGAACAAGGAGCTGGTCACGCCGCAGAAGGATATGCAAGATCAAGCGGTAAACCGGGAGTACTTTTAGTAACTTCAGGACCGGGTGCAACAAATGCAGTTACAGCATTAACAGATGCTTATATGGACTCGATCCCTCTTGTTTGTATATCGGGTCAGGTACCAACGCATTTGATAGGCACAGACGCTTTTCAAGAATGTGATACAACTGGAATAACTAGACCATGCACTAAACATAATTGGTTGGTAAAAGACGTAAATGATCTTGCTCGTGTTTTGCACTTAGCTTTTGAAGTAGCTACAACTGGAAGACCAGGTCCAGTCTTAGTAGATATTCCAAAAGATATTCAATTTAAAAAAGGAAATTATAAATATTATAAAAACTCTTTGGCAAAAAAACTTAATGGCAAAACTTCACATAAAGTAACTAACAATGAGTTGGATAGATTTATTAATTTAATGAAATCATCCTCAAAACCAATTTTTTACACAGGTGGTGGAGTTATCAATTCAGGACCGAATGCAAGTAAGTTGTTAAGAGAATTAGTTTCATTAACTGGTTTTCCTATAACTTCAACTTTACAAGGATTAGGAGCTTACCCGGGAGATGATCCACAGTTTTTAGGAATGTTAGGAATGCACGGAACTTTTGAAGCAAATAATGCAATGCATGATTGCGATCTAATGATAAACATTGGAGCAAGATTCGATGATAGAATAACAGGTAAAGTAGATGAGTTCTCACCTGGTTCAAAAAAAATTCATGTTGATATCGACCCATCCTCAATCGGTAAGAATATAAAAGTAGATCTAGCAATTATCAGCGACGTATCAGAATTATTAAAATCTTTAATTAAAAGATTTAAAGAAAAAAATAAAAACTTTTTAGACTCAAATAAACAAAAAACATCTAAATGGTGGCAAACTATTAGCAAATGGAGAGAAAAAAAATCTCTTAACTTTATAAATAGTGACACAATTATAAAACCACAATACGCAATTCAAAGACTATATGAATTGACTAAGGGTAAAGACACTTATGTAACAACAGAGGTTGGTCAACATCAAATGTGGGCAGCACAACATTATAAATTTGATAAACCAAATCGATGGATGACCTCTGGAGGGTTAGGAACGATGGGATATGGCTTACCCGCTGCAATTGGAGTTCAAATAGCAAATCCTGGTAAATTAGTCGTAGATATTGCTGGAGAGGCCTCTGTTTTAATGACAATGCAAGAAATGTCAACAGCAGTGCAATATAGGTTGCCTATAAAGATATTTATATTGAATAACGAGTATATGGGAATGGTTAGGCAGTGGCAGGAACTTTTACATGAAAAAAATTATTCTGAAAGTTATACTGCAGCATTACCTGATTTTGTTAAACTCGCAGAGTCGTATGGCTGCGTTGGTATAAGGGCAAAAACTCCAAGTGAGCTCGATGACAAAATAAAGGAAATGATAGATGTAGACAGACCAGTAATATTTGATTGTTTAGTTGACAAAACAGAAAACTGTTTTCCAATGATACCATCTGGCAAACCCCATAATCAAATGATTTTAGGGCCTGAAGAAGAAGAAGAAATTTCAGATGAGGGAAAAATTTTAGTTTGATGTCAAAATCTAAATCAGCTTACAGTACTCCTGGTAAAAGCGGTAAAATTGAAAGACATATCATTGTCGTTTGGGTTGATAACGAAGCAGGAGTTCTTGCTAGAATTGCAGGACTTTTTTCAGGCAGAGGTTATAACATTGAGTCTTTGGCAGTAGCAGAAGTAGATAAAAAAAAACATATTTCTAGAATTACAATTGTTACTGAGGGAACACCTGAAGTTATAGAACAGATAAATTTACAATTAAGAAAATTAGTTCCAGTCCATAAAGTTGCAGATTTCAAACGAACTGATAAGGATATTTTATTTAGAGAATTAGCATTATTTAAAATCCTTGCAAATTCTAAAAAACAAGAAAAAATAAAAAAAATTTGTAAAAAATATAATCCAGTTGTTTTAGATAAATCAAGTAAATCTATAGTAATTCAAGTTACTGCCTTAAGAGCAGAAATTGATAAATTAGCACTTGATTTAAGAAAATATGGCCTTATAAGCACATCTAGAACAGGAGCTGTTGCGATGACCAAGGGATCAAAAATATTTAATTAACATATGAAAACTTACTACGATAAAGATACAGACAAAAATTTAATAAAAAATAAAAAGGTAGCAATTTTTGGATACGGTAGTCAGGGTCATGCTCATGCATTAAATTTAAAAGATAGCGGAGTAAAAGAGGTAGTTGTTGCTTTAAGAGAGGGTTCATCCAGCGTAAAAAAAGCTGAAGGAGCTGGTTTAAAAGTGATGTCATTATCTGATGCGGCGGCTTGGGCCGATGTTGTAATGATGTTGACACCTGATGAACTTCAATCTGAAATTTATAAAAATCATATTGAGCAAAGAATGAGACAAGGAACAAGTTTAGCTTTCGCGCACGGTTTAAATATTCATTTTGATTTAATTAAAGCAAGAAAAGATTTAGATGTTTTTATGGTCGCTCCGAAAGGCCCTGGTCACACTGTTAGAAGTGAATATCAAAAAGGTGGAGGTGTCCCTTGTTTAATGGCAGTTCATAAAGATAGTTCCGGAAAAGCGAAAGAATTAGCTTTATCTTATGCTTCAGCTGTGGGCGGAGGTAAGGCTGGAATAATTGAAACGACTTTTAAAGACGAATGTGAAACCGATTTATTCGGAGAACAAACTGTTTTGTGTGGTGGATTGGTTGAATTAATTAAAAACGGTTTTGAAACTTTAACTGAAGCAGGTTATCCACCTGAAATGGCATATTTCGAAACGCTTCACGAAGTAAAATTAATAGTTGATTTAATTTATGAAGGTGGCATTGCTAATATGAATTATTCAATTTCAAATACCGCTGAATATGGTGAATATGTTTCAGGCAAAAGAATAGTAGATGATAAGACTAAAGCTAAAATGAAAGAGGTCCTAAAAGACATTCAATCCGGTAAATTTACGAAACAATGGATGGATGAACACAAATCAGGACAAAAAAAATTTCTTAAGATGAGAAAAGATTTAGCTGATCATCCTATAGAAAAAGTTGGCAAAGATCTAAGAGCCATGATGCCATGGATTGGAAAAAATAAATTAGTCGACAAAGACAAAAATTAGCCCAATCTGAACTAAAATTTGAGGTATTTAAGCATAAGTATTTGCATATTCTCGTTTTGCTTGTAATATGCTTTTCAGTTTATGAGTGACAAAAATAGAATTATAATTTTCGATACAACGATGCGCGATGGTGAACAATCACCTGGCGCAACAATGAGCTTAGAAGAAAAAATCCAAATAGCCAGATGTTTTGATGAACTTGGAATTGATGTTATTGAAGCCGGCTTTCCGATTGCATCCCCTGGAGATTTTGAGGCAGTAACAGAGATAAGCAAAGTTTTAAAAAAATCTATTCCAGCAGGACTTTCACGCGCTACTAAAAAAGATATAGATGCTTGTAAAGACTCTCTAAAACATGCGAAGAGATTTAGAATCCATACTTTTATTTCAACAAGCCCACTTCATATGAAACATAAACTTAATAAATCGCCAGAGGAAGTTTTGGGATTAATTAAAGAGAGCGTCACTTATGCAAGCAAATTTACAGATGATGTTGAGTGGTCATGTGAAGATGGAACAAGAACTGATCTTGATTTTATGTGTAAATCAGTTGAACTTGCTATTAAATGTGGAGCAAAAACAATTAATATACCTGATACAGTTGGTTACTCAGTTCCCTCAGAATTTAAAAAAATAATTGAAACTTTAATTAATAAAGTTCCAAATATTGATAGAGCAATCCTATCAACTCATTGTCACAACGATTTAGGTTTAGCAGTTGCTAATTCCTTAGCTGGCGTTATGGCTGGGGCGAGACAAATAGAATGTACCATTAACGGAATAGGTGAGAGAGCTGGTAATGCAGCATTAGAAGAAGTTGTAATGGCAATGAGAACCAGAAATGATTTAATGCCTTACACTACTGGTATAAATACAAAGTTATTAAGCAAAGCCTCAAAAATAGTTTCAAACGCTACAGGATTTCCTGTTCAATTTAACAAAGCAATTGTAGGAAAAAATGCGTTCGCTCATGAATCAGGTATACACCAAGACGGTATGTTAAAAAATAGAAATACTTATGAAATAATGACTCCAGAAAGCGTTGGAGTTAAAAAAACTTCATTAGTAATGGGTAAACACTCTGGAAGACATGCGTTTAGAGATAAGTTATCTGATATGGGTTATGTCGATGTTACTGATGATATAATTGATATTGCTTTTGGAAAATTTAAAATTTTAGCTGACAAAAAGAAACACGTATATGATGAAGATATAGCTGCTCTTGTTGATGACAGTCTAATTAAAGATGATAATTTAATTAAATTAAAATCTTTAAAAGTTTATGCAGGTACAGGTGAACCTCAAAAAGCTGTAATGAAACTTGAAGTTATGGGAGACGTAAAAGAAGCTACAGAGTCTGGTGATGGGCCAGTAGATGCGATATTTAAATGTATTAAGACATTGTATCCACACGATGTAAATTTACAATTGTATAATGTTCATGCTGTTACTGAGGGTACAGATGCACAAGCAACTGTAAGTGTAAGAATTGAGGAAAACGGTAAAACAACAGTCGGGCAAGCTGCTAACACAGATACATTGGTTGCTTCGGCAGACGCATATTTGAATGCGCTCAATAAATTAATAATCAAAAGAAAAAAAACTGCTCCAGAACCAATGGACTTGAGTGGTTCAAAATATATAAGGGAAAAAGATGGCACTATTTAAATCAATTTCAGGAATATCATCAATGTGGTCGCAAGATATGGCTATAGACTTAGGAACGGCTAACACTTTAGTAGTTTTAAAAGAAAAAGGAGTAGTTTTGAATGAACCCTCAGTAGTAGCAGTTATAACTGATGGAGGTAAAAAATCTGTTTTAGCAGTTGGAGATGAAGCCAAAACAATGTTGGGAAGAACTCCAGGTAACATAGCAGCGATTAGACCGCTTAAAGACGGTGTGATAGCTGACTTTGTTGTTACAGAAGAAATGATAAAGCATTTTATTAAAAAAGTTCACAAAAAAACAGCTTTTGCCAATCCCAGAATATTAATTTGTGTACCAACAGGCTCAACGCCAGTTGAAAGAAAGGCAATTCAGGACTCAGCTTTAGCGGCAGGTGCTAGAAAAGTTCAACTTATTGAGGAGCCAATTGCAGCAGCTATCGGAGCTGGTTTACCTATTTCTGAAGCTACGGGATCAATGGTAGTTGATATAGGTGGTGGAACAACAGAAATCGCAGTTATGTCTTTAGGTGGTGTTGTTTACTCAAGATCATTAAGAGTTGCCGGAGATGCCATGGATCAACAAATAATAAATTTCATGAGAAAAAAATTTAATTTATTAATTGGTGATTCTACAGCAGAAAAAATTAAAAAAGAGATAGGGACTGCGGTTCCAACAGGTCCAACAACTTTTTTAATGAAAGGGAGAGATATAAGATCAGGAACACCAAAAGAAATATCTTTGACAGAGGAAGATGCATGCGAAGCTTTGATGCCAGTTTTAAATCAAATTTTGGCTGGGATAAAGGAGGCGCTAGAAAATACACCACCGGAATTATCAGCAGACTTAGTTGATATGGGTTTAGTGCTTACGGGAGGTGGCGCGCTTTTAAGGAATATAGATAAATTAATTTCAAAAGACACTGGGCTACCAGTAACTATTGCAGATGATCCATTATCATGCGTTGCTGTGGGAACCGGCAAGGCCCTTGAGAATGAGGAATTGTTCTCAACAATGTTATCTGAATATTAATTTATTTATTATAAGTTAATTATGTCTACTAGTAGAGATGATTTTGGAATAGCTATACGTTCAGCGCTTTTACAGAGAGGCACTAGACAGAAATTCTCTTTATTTTTTTTAATCACACTTGCAGCAATAATTTTTTTTTTAGATATAAAAAATTTCACAATTATTTCTGTAAGCAAAAATATCATAAATGATGCTATATACAGATTAGTAAATGTTGCAAACCTTCCCGTAAATTTATTTTCTACGGCAGGTAAAACTACTAATGAGATTTTTTTTACCTTCCAAGAAAATAAAAAATTAAAAGAAGAACTTTCAGAATTAAGGGCTAAAAATTTTCAAGTTGAATTTCTTTCAAATCAAAATAAAAACCTAAGAAAAACATTAGAAAGTGACAAGGATAATTCTAATGAAAAAACGCTTGCAAAAGTACTATTGGATAAAGATAGCCCTTATTTAAAATCAATTATTATAAATAGAGGATCAAACTCAGGAATAGCAAAAGGTATGCCAGTAATTGATGGCAGCTACTTAGTAGGTAAAATTGTCGAAGTAAATTATTTATCTTCAAGAGTTTTGTTACTGAACGATTTAAATAGCAGAATACCAGTCACACTTGGTGAAGAAGGAGCACAAGCTATTTTAACTGGAAAAGGTGGAGAAAATCCCTCTTTAGAATATTTGCCTGATCAATTTATAGGTCAAAATGATATTACGGTTTTCACTTCAGGAAAAGATGGGATATTTGTACCAGGAATTCCAATTGGCAAAACAATAATTAAAGACAGTAAAAATTTTGTGAAATTATTTTCTCAATCAAGTCAGCTATCATTTGTAACCGTTCAATTATTAATTAATTCTGAGGAAAAATTTTAATGGCAAACAGTTTTAGAAAATTTAAAAATTCTGTATTAAACTCCTTTCCATTGATATTATTGTATTTTTTATCAATAAGTGAAATCGATACATATTTTTCAAGTTTTTTTGAAATTTTATCTTTTAACTTACAAATTATAATCATTTATTATTGGATGCTTCATGAGGACACTATTTTAGGCAACGGTCATATTTTCTTAGCTGGCATTATAAATGATGTCGTAGTTGGTTTACCTTTAGGTTCAAGCGCTATATCTTATTTAGTTGTATCGTTAGTAGCGTCCTATATTAAAAATGTAACTGTAAATTTCTCTCTTTTTACTGATTGGTTTACTTTTTTACTCGCGATTTTTTTTTCAAACCTTTGTTTCATTTTATTACTGAACAATTTTACCAATTTATTAATTACATATAATGAGATTTTTTATAATTCTTTTTTTTACATTTTTATTCTATCCAGTTTTTTGGGGATTTTTTTCAATATATAAAAGATTAATAATGGTGAGCAAAGATGATTAATTTTGGATCTGGCAGCACAGTTATTAAATCAAAATTAATTAGCAAAAGAATGTTCCTTCTTACATCAGCTAAGGCGATTGTATTTTTAGGAATCTTTGGAAGATTAGTTTCACTTCAAATAAATGAGGCAACTAAATATAAAACGTTATCTGATAAGAATAGATTTAGAGAGTGGAAACTTGCTCCCGAAAGAGGGGTTATAAGAGATTTTTTTAACAAAGAAATTGCGTCGAATAAAAAAGTTTACCAATTACACATAACCCCAGAAAACTCTCCAAACCTTGAGAGATTGTTTATAAGATTAAAATCCTTACTAAATTTATCAGATAAAAGAATTTTTTATTTAAAAAGAAAAATGGCAAAACAAAAACCTTGGGAACCGATTGTTGTTTCTGATAATTTAACTTGGTCTGAATTTTCAAGAATAAATTTATTTTTACATGAACTTCAAGGTGTAGAACCGATTGTTTCAGTTGCACGTATATACCCAGATCAATCTACAGCTCATTTAGTTGGTTATGTTTCCGAAGCTAGCGCTAAAGATTTACAAAGAAAATCTTATATTAGAGACATGTCAGTAGCGGGTATATCTGTGGGAAAAACCGGATTAGAGCAAAAACTTGATAAAGAAATAATTGGTAAAGTAGGTTTTCAAAGATATGAAGTTAATGCTTATGGAAAGAGAGTAAGACAAATTCAAGTGGACACCGGCCAAGCAGGAAAAAATTATAAAACAACGATTGATTTAGAGGTTCAGAGGTTTGCAGCTGAAATTTTAGGCGACAAGGCAGCATCCGCTTGTGTAATGGATATTTATAATGGCGATGTTATTTCAATGGTATCATCTCCAAGTTTTAATCCTAATGCTTTCGTGCACGGCATTGAAAAAAAATACTGGCAAGAATTAATTAATAACGAAAAAAAACCACTTAATAATAAATCAATTTCTGGTTTATATCCACCGGGTTCGACTATAAAAACTATTGTAGCTTTAAGTGCATTGGAAAATGATGTTTGGAATCCAAAAAAATATTTAATTTGTACAGGTAAAACAGAGTTGTATGGTGAAAAATTTCATTGTTGGAAAAAGAAAGGCCACGGAACTCTAAACATGAGAACTGCAATACAAAGATCTTGTGATGTTTATTTTTACGAAGTCGCTCGTCTACTAGGTGTGGATAGACTGTCTGAGACAGCTAAAAAATTTGGCTTAGGCTCAAAACTATTTGAGGGATTCATTGAAGAAAGATCAGGAGTAGTACCTAACACAAAATGGAAAAGAAAATTTATAGGAAAAAATTGGTATCTTGGCGAAACTCTTCACTCTGGTATTGGTCAAGGATATTTTCAATCGACCCCAATGCAGCTATGTTTAATGACTGCACAAATTGCTAATGGTGGTTTTAAACTTAAACCAAGAATTATATCTGATGGTAACAATAATAAATTAAAAGAGTACATTGATTATAAAAATGCTAACCCCAATGACCCACTCCCTCTTGATTTATTAGTAGCAAATTTTGATTTAAAACCCTTGTTTAGGAATCAAGAAAATATAAATTTCGTTAAAGATGCAATGTATGCTTCGACTAATGAGGTAGGTGGAACTTCTTATGCTTCAAGATTTACAAATCAAAAATTTATGTTTGCAGGAAAAACTGGTTCATCACAGATCAAAAAATTTACTGAATTACAACGAGAACTTGAAGTAAAACAAGAGCAGTTGGATTATAAAGATAGAGATCATGCATTATTTGTAGCATTTGCTCCTTACAAAGATCCGAAATACGCGATCAGCGTAGTAGTTGAGCATGGAGGTTCAGGAAGTAAGGCAGCGGCTCCTATTGCCAAAAAAATTATTAAAAAAGTTCTAGAGAGAGATAGCCTTAGAGAAACAATGAAAAATAAAATTGGAGAAAATGTTTAATGTTTCAACCTAGATCAATTCAATCAAATTTAAGTTTTAAAGATAAAATTGTTTCAATGGATTTTGTTTTAATTTTTTCTATTCTTGCAATAGGTATAATTAGTATGTTTGCTATGTATTCCACAGATGGTGGAGAGTTTAAGTATCATACTCGTAGTCATATAATTAGATTTATAATATTTTTTATTCTTTTTTTAATTTTATCTTTTTTTCAAATTAGATTTTGGCATAAAACTAGTACTTTAATATATTTATCTTGCTTCATTCTATTACTCGGAGTTAAATATTTCGGCCTTACATCGCAGGGTTCTCAAAGATGGTTAAATTTTTATTTTATGAATTTACAACCCTCTGAATTAATGAAAATCGCGCTAATTCTTTTCTTGTCAAAGTATTATCATAGAATTTCTACTCAAGATGTTAATAAAATAAAGTTTCTTTTTCTTCCTATATTAGCTCTTGTCGCACCAGTATTGCTAGTGGTTGCGCAACCAGATTTAGGTACCTCTATTTTGATAGCTTTAGGTGGTATTGTGGTTGCTTGGCTTGCTGGAGTAAGTGTAAAATTTTTTTCTTACGCATCAATTCTTTTTATTTCTTTAATGCCAATAGCTATCTCATTCTTAAAACCTTATCAAAAAGCAAGGATACTTACTTTTTTGAATCCAGATAGGGATCCTCTAGGCGCTGGGTATCAAATTATTCAATCTAAAATTGCTATTGGTTCAGGAGGTCTATTTGGGAAAGGTTTTTTGAATGGATCTCAAAGTTATTTAGACTATCTACCTGAAAAACACACTGATTTTATATTTACACTATTTTCAGAAGAATTCGGATTTTTTGGCTCATTATTAATTCTTATGCTTTACAGCCTAATTATTCATAGAATAGTCAAAATAGGCCATGAAACTAGAAGCACTTTTGGAAAACTCTACTGTTTTAGCTTTGCAACAGCTTTCTTTTTCTACGTTGCAGTAAATATGGGTATGGTTTTAGGATTATTACCAATAGTTGGTGCGCCTCTCCCAATTTTATCTTACGGAGGTTCATCAATGATGGCCATAATGATAGGTTTAGGTATTGCAATGTCTTGTAAGATTTATAAAGATACCCCAGTTAATTAGACCAAAATGGACAAAAAAAAAATAAATAATGCTTGTTTAAAACATTATAAGATGATTAAATTTCAATAATTTATGTTTGGTGATAAGAAATCTAGAAAAGACTCCGAAAGATCTCTAATAAGTGAGACAGTGAGTATCGATGGAACTGTAAATAGTTCTGGTTCAATAGATATTGCTGGGTTAATAAAGGGTCCCGTTTTTTCTAAAGAAGTTGTAATCAAAGAAACTGGCTCAATTTCAGGCGCAGTCGACGCTGAGCTTATAGAGGTTTATGGTCATTTGGATGGAAAAATATCAGCAGATAACGTTGTAATTGGAAGCACGGGAATTGTTAAAGGTGATATAGAATTTTCAAATAATTTAAGAACGGAAAATGGAGCTGATATCGAGGGATATATTA
>CACGGZ010000005.1 GCA_902572695.1 uncultured Pelagibacteraceae bacterium
TCTATAAATGAAATTCCAAAACCTTCCACTGATTTTTTAACGATAACAGACGGCATAAGGAAAAGATTTGACTCGTTTAGTAAAGCTACTTTCAATTGTTCTTCAGATTTGTGGATAAAAATAACATGGTTTTGCAGACCTAATTCATCTCTTAGTTCAGAGAGATTATCTTTTTCCTCACCATCTCCGATTGAAATATATTTTAAATTTGGAAATTTAGGTAAGAGGTTTTTTATTGTCATTAATATATTTTGATGACTTTTTCTTTTGTCTAACCTAGCAATAGTAATTATCTTTGGAAAAGAGTTGTCATATATTTCCTTAGCTTGTTTTTTTGAACTTTCATCTATGGAAATTGGATAATCACATCCCGGATTAATAATTATTATCTTTTTTTTATTTATTCCTAGCTTAATAGCAAGGTTTTTTGTAAAATTTGAATTAGCGACTATAAAAGATGATTTATTTAAAGATTTAGTCATTCTTTTATTTAAAGAGGTCCCAATATCATGATTTATTTCTTTTGAATGGATTAGACAAAATGAAGATTTATTTACAAGGACATCGTTATTAATATTTTCTAGACTTTTCCAATGATCAAAAAAAATTGCTCTTACATTATTATTTATTAAGTAGTCAGAGATTAAGTTTGCTTTTCTATATTTTCTAAATATTTTAAATCCCCCAACACGTTGGATATCTATCTTTGATTTTTTATCGTATTCCTCGGAATTTTCGTATTGATCAGCAAAAACTTTTACCGGACCATGCTCTAAAAGAGCATTGCAAAGTCCACTCATTAAATTTTGTATTCCACCTAAATCAGGAGGGAAATTTCTTGTTGAAACTACAAACATTATTTAAACCATTTTATATTGCAACCCATACTGGGAGTTTGACTCTCAGGTCCTTTTTGTGTCTCAGAAATTTGTTTCATGGCTTTAAATAAATCACTTTTATCATTGTTAACAGGTTTAAGATCTCTAAGCTCTCTCATTCTGCCTCTATATTGCAGCTCATTTTTCCCATTATATCCAAAAAAATCAGGCGTACAGACCGCTCCGTATTTTTTTGCCACTTCTTGAGTTTCATCAATTAAATATGGAAAGCTAAAGTTATTATCTTTAGCAAATTCTTTCATTTTATCAAAAGAGTCATCCGGATAATTTATAGTGTCATTGGACATTATTGCTACTGCATTAATTTCTAAAGCCTTCAGGCTCTCAACATCTTTTACTAAATCTTTAACTATTGCTTTAACGTAAGGACAGTGATTACAAATAAACATTATAATCGTTCCTTTATTTCCTTTGCAGTCTTCTAATTTGTAAACTTTATCATCTACACCCTTTAATTTGAAGGAGTGCGGCTTTTCACCGAAATTGCATATTGGAGTTTTTGTCAGAACCATAATATAATAATTATAATAATGATTTATAATTTCAACAATATTAGTCCGAAATTTGACAAAGATAGTTGGTACGCTCCAAATTCAGTTTTAATTGGGGACGTAACTTTAAAAAAAGATGCAAACATCTGGTTTAATGCAACTTTAAGAGGTGATGTAGAGCCAATAGTAATTGGCGAAGGTTCAAATATTCAAGATGGAAGCGTAGTACACACCGATCCTGGTTGCCCAACCATTGTTGGTAATAATGTTACAGTTGGTCATTTGGTTATGCTTCATGGCTGTATTATTGAGGATGATTGCTTAATTGGAATTGGAAGCACAATACTTAATAAAGCTAAAATAGGAAAAAATTCAATAATTGGCGCAAATGCTCTTGTGACAGAAAATAAAATTATTCCAGAGAGATCATTAGTTTTGGGCAGTCCTGGAAAAATAGTCAGGCAAGTAACAGATAAAGAAATTGAAAACATTAAAGAAAATGCAAGACACTACGTAGAAAATTATAAAAAATATAAAAAATAGTGCAGAAATTTTTAACAAAATTATATTTTTAAATATGTGGAATAAATCTAAAAGAGAATTTTTAAAGTCTATAGGCACAGCAGGCATTTTTTTAGCTGGTGTAAATTTACCAGTATGGGCTATTAATACAAGCGCTAGAGCTGCATCGAATTCATCCTCTTTCGATCTTTTGAGACCAGATGAGAATGGATTAATGTTGATGAAAGGATTTAAATCAAGAATTATAGCTAAGTCTGGAGAAAAAATAGGTAGATACAAATGGCATAAATTCGCAGATGGCGGAGCAACATTCAAATCGAATAATGGTGGATGGATTTATGTTTCAAATTCAGAAAAAGGAGATAGAGAGGGTGGTGTAGGAGCTATAAAATTTAACAAAAATGGAAAAATAATTGATGGCTACCAAATTTGTAAAAACACAAATAGAAATTGTGCAGGAGGTCTAACGCCATGGAATACATGGTTATCTTGTGAAGAAGCGGCAGATGGTTTTACTTGGGAATGCGATCCTTATGGAAAAAGAAAACAGATAAAAATAAAATCATTAGGAATGTTTACCCATGAAGCAGCTGCTGTTGATCCAAAAACTTCAATTATTTATCAAACAGAAGACACAATGGAGAGTGGATTTTACAGATTTATACCTGAAAAAAAAATTTTTAGGATGGGACAACTTGCAAACACTAAAGGAAGTTTTCAAGTAATGAAAATTAATGCAAATCACTCCGTTACTTGGAATAATGTACCAGATCAGTTAGCAGATTATAAAAACTCTAAAACAAAAAGTTTAATGATGAGAAATAAGAATAATAATATTAATTATACGACCTTTAAAAGAGCAGAGGGAGCATGGTACCACGATCAAAAAATTTACTTTTCAACAACTGCTTCTCATGAAATTTGGACTTATGATATAAAAAGAAATACTTGCAAGGTTCTTTATAAAAGAAATAAAAAAAGTAATTTGCAAGATCCAGATAATCTTACAGTATCAAAAAATGGTATTGTTATGGCCGCTGAGGATAGGGGGAATATGGAAATTTGCGGTATTACGAGATCAGGAAAGTCATTTCCAATTTTAAGATTACCAAGTCATAAAAAATCAGAACTTACTGGGCCAGCTTTTGATCCAAGTGGTAACAGACTTTATTTTAGTTCACAAAAACATAAAAATGCTTCATTTACATTTGAGGTATCTGGACCATTCAATGAAATTTCAATATGATTATGAAATTTAAAAAAAAACTTTTCTTATTTTTACTCATGTCTTCTTTAATATCTTGGCCGACAATTTTAGTTGCAAAAAATAGTAAAGATGTTTCTAATATTAAAGTTCAAATAAAAAGTATATCTCATAAACAAAAATATTCTTTGCAATTAGTAAATAGTAAAGACGGGCACCCTGTAAGATCTGGTAATAAATCTTGGAGATTCGAAGTAAGAGAAGGAGATTGTGGTGAAGATAAAAAATATAGCGATTGTAAATCTAATAGACAAAGAACTGAATTACAAACAGTAGAATATCAAAAAAGAAATAAAGAATATTGGTATTCAGCGTCTATTTATCTTCCAGAAGACTATATATCTGTAGCTCCTGCTAGGACAGTTTTCACACAAATTTACGAAAAGGGTTGGAAACCTATTTTAATGATTACGGATAGAAGCAGTGAATGGCTTGAAATTGGTAGAATGTGGAGCGGTGAATACGTTGAAATGAAAAAAGGAATAAAAATTAATGATATGAAAGGTAAATGGACTGATATTTTAATTAATGTTCGTTACACAAGAAAGGAAGATGGCTTTATGAAAGTATGGATCAATAATAAATTAATATTAGAGTCATTAAATATTAAAACATTTACTCCATATACAAATAAAGGAGCTAAGATAGAATGGGGAATCTATCAAACTGGGGTGAGCGACTGGAAGAGAAAACACGGAGATAAACCCTATCCAAATATGGTTGTTTATTTTGATGAAGTTAATTTAGGCTCGACTAAAGAAAAGGTTACCAAAAAATTAGGGAACTAACCAAGTAAATTTTTTAGAACCATTCAAATCAATTAAAGCTCTTCGATGACCTTTGGCTGCCAAATAAAGCCATTCAATACTTTTAATGTTGCATCTTATGACACAAAAGTTTTTATAACCGGCTTCACTTTCTTCTTTAGTAAAATCAAAATTATCAAATTTATTATCTAATCCTGAGGTTGGTTTTTCAGATTCTGTTCCAGGTCCATTGGTAACCAAATAACATTTTCTACTGATATGGCCAGTTTTTTCCCAAGACTCTTTTGTAACATCATTGTTGTAATTTACTTCGCACTCAGCCTTAACTCTAAGCTGTATTTTTTCTTCTTTACCATAAAATAGAATTGAGCACTTAGGATTTTTTTTTATTTTCTCAATTTTTGAGGATCTGATATCACTATGATATTGAATAAAATTTTTTTGTTGATCTGCCTTTCTTAAAACAACGACTCTTCCATCAAGATCCATATCATTTCCGCAAATAAATACGGGTGTTCTGAATTCAGAGGATCTATCTTTGACAGCTTTTGATAATAAATCCCAGATTTTTTTTTCAATCTCTTTTGAATCTTCGTAATAACTAACTGCTTCTGACACGATTTATTTTCTAAATCTTTTGATTAAACTTGAAGTATCCCATCTTTGACCACCCATTTTTTGTACTTCAGCATAATATTCATCAATTATTTTTGTGATAGGTAAAGGTGAGTTATTTTTCTTAGCTTCATCCATAGCTATTTTTAAATCTTTTCTCATCCAATCAACTGCAAAACCATAATCAAATTTATCTTCAATCATTGTTTTATGTCTATTTTCCATTTGCCAAGATTGAGCTGCACCTTTTGAAATTACCTCAATCACATCATGCATATTTAATCCTGCATTCATTCCAAAATTTATTGCTTCAGATAATCCTTGTACTAAACCTGCTATACAAATTTGGTTTACCATTTTAGTTAATTGACCACTTCCTGATGGTCCAAGAAGTTTTATTTTTTTACTATAACAATCAATTACTGGCTCAGCTTTTTTAAAAGGAGCTTCGTCTCCTCCTACCATTACAGTTAATATTCCACCTTCTGCACCAGCTTGACCACCTGAAATAGGAGCATCTAAGAAATCGAAACCTTTTGCTTTTGCTTCTTTATATAACTCTCTGGCGATATTTGCGGATGCAGTTGTATTATCAATATATATTGAATTTTTTTTTGCAGACTTAAATAAACCTTTTTCGCCTAATGTTACCTCTCTTAAGTCATTATCATTTCCAACACATGTGAAAATAAAATCGCAATCTTTAGCTGCTTCCATAGGGGTATCTGCAATATTTCCCTTATAATTTTTTGTCCATTTTTCCGCTTTTGATTTTGTACGATTATAAACAGTTACATTATGACCAGCTTTTGATATATATCCAGCCATGGGATATCCCATTACACCTAAACCAATAAATGCAACTTTACATGACATAAATGAACAATCTTAATTTAAATAAAAAAATTATTTTATTTGGCTTTATATTTACATTTTTTTCTAGTTTTGGACAGAGTTTTTTTTTAGGTTTATTTAATACTAGTATTAGAAATGAGCTAAATATATCACATGGACAATTTGGCTCTATATATGCTTCAGCGACAATTATATCTAGTTTAGTATTAATTTGGTTTGGAAAGAAAATTGATGAATTTAAACTCTTTAATTATTCATTTGTTGTAATTTTTCTTCTATTTTTTTCTACTTTCTTTTTTTCATTGATTTCTAATGTTTATTTATTGGTGATCGCAATTTTTTTAATGAGGTTTTCTGGTCAAGGGTTAATGTCACATACAGCAACTACTGCAATATCTAGGTATTTCTCAAAAAGCAGAGGTAAATCCTTAAGTGCAATTTGGCTTGGCTTATCCTCAGCGGAATTCATATTACCTATATTAATAGTATTTTTAATATCACTTTTTTCTTGGCGCACGGTTTGGCAATTTATCTCTCTTACAACTATTATATTTTTACCACTTGTAATTTTAAATACTATTAAAGAAGTCACTTTTTCGTCAAGAGAAAGTAATGAGGCTACTAGCGAACAGAAATTTGATGTGAAGCAATGGAAAAGAGTGGAAGTAATAAAAGATTTTAGATTTTATATAATTTCTTTAAATATGTTGGCAATGCCTTGGATCATAACAGGAGTATTTGTATATCAATCATTTATCTCAGAGTCCAAATTATGGGATACTTATACTATCCCAAAATCTTTTATGATTTACTCTATAAGTTCAGTATTGACATTATTTTTTTCTGGTTTTTTAGTTGATAAATTTACAAGTAGAAAACTAATTCCAATAATTAATATACCTTTATTAGTAGGATTAATTTTATTATATTTTTTCGACTCACCTTTATATGCATTTTTATTTTTTGGATTTGTAGGAGTTTCAAATGGTCTTGCCAATGTTTTAGGCTCATCTACTTGGGCTGAGATATATGGAGTTAGATATATCGGCAGTATAAAAGCTTTGACCACCGCCTTAATGGTTTTTTCAACCGCCTTCGGAACGGCTTTCTTCGGTTATTTAATTGACAAATCTTATACAATTGAAACCATTCTAATGACTTGTGCAATTTACATATCTGTTTCATTGGCAATTTTATTAAGTATTTTTAATAAAATTGAACCAACTTTATTAAAAAAGGCTTGATTTATTAACCAGAATTGAATTATAAAACCTCATCATGGCTCGTATAACAGTAGAAGATTGCTTAGAAAAAGTAGACAATCAGTACGATTTAGTTTTACTTGCAAAAGAGAGAACGTCCCAATTAAATGCTGGTTCTCCTCCTTTAGTCGAACAAGATAATGACAAAAGAACAATTATAGCTCTCAGGGAAATTGGAGACGGCAAAATTGAAATTAATGACCTTGAAAAAAATGCCATCACTAGATTAAGAAAAGAACCAGACGAAACCCAAGAGATAGAGGAAATTGAGGAAGATGAAAACGACGATTTCGAGAATTTATATAAAGGCCAAGTATCAAAAAGTGGAGTGGCAGTTTTACCATCAAAAAGAACTAGAAGAATTCCAGATATGAAATCTGAAAAGTCTGCTAACGACAGTAAATTAGTTAAAGAAGCTGTTGCAGAACTGAAATCTGAACAACCAGAGATAAAAGAAGAAAATCTAGAAAAAGAGGAACCTCTCCAATTAGAAGAAGAGATAAAAAAATCCGAATAGTATGAAAAAAACAATTTCAGTTGCACCGATGATGGATTGCACTGATAAACATGAAATCTTCTTTTTAAGTCTTATAAGTAAAAATGTAAAACTATACACGGAAATGATTGTTGCCAACGCAATAATCAGAGGAAATAGAGACAAACTTTTATCTTTTAAAAAAATTTCTAACCCTGTTGCTTTACAATTAGGAGGTTCAAATCCAAGTGAACTAGCTGAAGCTTGTAAAATTTCTGAAAATTATGGCTACCAGGAAATCAATTTAAATTTAGGTTGCCCAAGTAAAAAAGTTCAAAAAAATAAATTTGGAGCATGTTTAATGTCAGAACCAGATCTTGTTGCAAAATGTATTTCAGCTATGACAAAAGCTACACATTTACCTATAACAATCAAAACTAGAATTGGTTATAATGATGTTGAAAATTTTAACTTTTTAAAATCATTTATCCAAACAACTAAAGACGCAGGCTCTAAAAAATTTATTATTCACGCTAGGAAAGCATTATTAAAAAAGTTAAGTCCAAAAGAAAATTTAAATATTCCGCCGTTAAAATATGATTTTGTTTACAAGCTTAAAGACTGGTTTAAAAATGATGAAATTATTATAAATGGTGGAGTTAAAACAACCAATGAGATTAAAAATCACCTGGAAAGAGTTGATGGTGTTATGATTGGAAGAGCCATTTATCATTCTCCTTACTTCTTGGCAGAAATAGAAAAAGAAATCTTTAAAAATAAAAATATTCCGACTAGAACTGAGGTGATGGAAAAATTAATTCCATACATACAAGAACAGACAGAAAAAGGTACTCAGTTAAATCACATAATGAGACATACTGTAGGATTGTTTCATGGACAAAATGGTTCAAAAATATGGAAACAATATCTATCAAAAAATATGTGTATTAGAGACGCAGATTTACAAAAAGTAAATCATTTAATGGATCAAGTAAGAAAAACTAATCCAGTTTCTCTAGAGAGATAGTTTTGGATATTCTTTCTCAATCAGAAATAATTTATTTAGTTTTAATAATGGTTGCAACAGCAATCCCAGCGGGATTTGCTGCTGGATTGTTTGGTATTGGAGGAGGTTTAATAACAGTTCCTATTTTATTTTACATATTTAGTTTTTCTGGGATAGAACCAGCTTATGTCATGCACTTAGCAGTAGGAACCTCTTTTGGAATTATTATACCAACCTCAACTGTTTCTGTATTAACTCATCATCAGCATAAAGCTGTAGACTTTAGCATTGTAAAAGGTTTTGGGTTTTTTGTTGCTACTGGAGTAATATTAGGAACAATATTTGCTGCAAGCTTAGAAACAAAACCTTTAATATTATTTTTTTCTGTCGTTGTATATGTTCTTGCTTTTTATTTACTATTTTTAAAAGAAAAAGAAACAAATATAGAAATAAAAATAGGATTATTCTCAAAGGCAATTTCTGGAATTGTGAGTGGATTTATTTCTGCACCGATGGGTATAGGTGGGGCAGTGATGAATGTGCCAATTTTAAAATTTTTTGGTTATCCAATAAACAAAGCTATTGGCAGCGCAGCTGCAATTGGATTTATTATTGCTTTATTTGGAGCAGGAGGTTTTTTAGTTTCCGGTTCATTCCTAGATGCTGATTTACCTTTGAGCATAGGTTTTTTGAATATTCCAGCTTTCTTAGTTTTTTTTCCTATTACCGCTTTCATGGCAAGACTTGGAGCAAAAGCTAGTCATAGAGTCGATAAAATGAGAATGACTAAATATTTTGGATTGTTTCTTATAGTTATTGGAACGAGATTTTTATTTGAATATTTTAAACTTTAAATTTTTTGATCGTAATCACCAATCTTTCCAGTTTTTTGTAAAAGATTATCTATAAATTCAAAAATTTTCTTCTTACCTTCATTTGATTTAGTACTTTCAGTAACAATCACCAAAGAGGGCTTATTGGATGACGCTCTTATCAACCCCCAAGATCCATCCTCTAAAGAAAATCTCACACCATTAATTGTCAAGACTTCAACAATATTTTGATTATCAATTTTAATACCTGTATCTTTTAATTTTTTAACTTCTTTTACCATTTCATCGACTACTTTATATTTCTCTTCATCATTACAATAAGGAGCCATCGTTGGAGTTTGGTAAGTCGTAGGTAATGATCTAATAATTTCAGTCATTTTTTTGTTTTGAGCTAAAATAAGATGACAAACTTGTATTGCTGAATTAATTCCATCGTCATATCCGTGCCCCAAGGGTTGATTGAAAAAAAAATGTCCACTCTTTTCAAAACCAGCTAATGCTTTTTCTTTATTAACTTTTCTTTTTATGTGAGAATGACCAGTTTTCCAATATATAGTCTCACATCCATTTTCTCTCAAGATTTTATCATTTTTAAATAGTCCAGTGGATTTGACATCAACAATAAATGTTGAATTTTTATGTTTATTCGAAAGATTTCTTGCAATAAGTAATCCAATTTTATCCGAGAAAATTTCATTTCCTTGCTCATCTATTACTCCACACCTATCTCCATCTCCATCAAAACCAAATCCAATATCAGCTTTATTATCTTTTACTGCTTTAGCAATAGCATGAAGCATCTTAAGATCTTCGGGATTTGGGTTATATTTAGGAAAGGACCAGTCTAAATTACAATCTAATTCTATGACTTCGCAACCAATACCTTTTAAAATTGCCGGAGCAAATATCCCTGCTGTGCCATTACCGCAAGCAACTACAGCTTTTATCTTTCTATTTATCTTATTTTTTTCGATCAATTCTTGAATATATGTGTCTTTAAAGTTATCAATTTTTTTAATGTTGCCTTTTCCTGACTTGAAATTATTGTTTAAAGTTATATCTTTTAGCTCAGACATTTCTTCAGGAGCATGAGTTAAGCCTTTTTTGATACCCATTTTAACTCCAGTCCAACCATTTTCGTTATGGCTAGCAGTAATCATTGCAATAGCATCCGAGTTTAAATTAAATTGTGCAAAGTAAACCATTGGAGAAAGAGATAAACCAGTGTCTTCAACACAACAGCCTGTTGATACTAAGCCTTCTATTAGAGCTTTTTTAATTTTCTCGCTATATGATCTATAGTCATGACCGACTATTACTCTTGGATTGTTTTTTTTTGTATGAATTATTATTTGGGTTCCTAGACCTTTACCTAAAGTAGTGATTCCCTCTAAATCGATATCTTTTTCAAAAATCCATCTAGCATCATACTCTCTAAAACCGTTTGGGTTGATCTTCATGGGCTATAATTACTTAACAATTAAGGCATTTGTTATTAAATGTTTATTAACAATATTTTCCACTTGCAAAAAATTCTTAATGTTCCTATAATGTTCTATTGATTTCAGTGTTATATAGTATATTAACATAACTGTAACACAACATATAGTTGTTTATTAACATTAAGTCAAAAAAAATAAGGAAAAATGAATAAAAACGTATCTTTGGCAATAAAAAAAGCTGTGGGATCACTAGGCAGAATAAACCAAAATGGTTTAGATCAAAAAGTAAGCCATAAACCTGATCTCTTCTCTTTAACAGGGGAAACAGAGCTATTTCAAAATGATAAAGGAATTACTATTAAGATAGATAGAGCTAGAGATGGAAATCTAACAGACTTTGGAAGAGCAACACTCTTAGATAGATATTTAGGTCAAAACGAATCCTTCCAAGATTTATTTGCTAGAGTAGCAAGTACATATGCCGACGACAACCTGCATGCTCAAAGATTATATAATTATATAAGCAAGCTTTGGTTCATGCCAGCTACACCAGTGTTGTCTAACGGAGGAACCGAAAGAGGCTTACCAATTTCATGCTTTTTAAATGAGGCGGGTGACAGTCTTGAAGGAATTTTAGGTTTGTGGAGTGAGAATGTATGGCTTGCAGCTAGAGGTGGAGGTATAGGTAGTTATTGGGGTAACCTTAGATCGATTGGCGAAAAAATTGGAAAAGTAGGAAAAACATCAGGCATTATACCATTTATAAAAGTTATGGACTCTTTGACTCTTGCAATAAGCCAAGGGTCTTTAAGAAGAGGATCCGCCGCTTGTTATCTTCCCATAGATCATCCTGAAATAGAAGAGTTCATTGAAATGAGAAGACCAACAGGAGGTGACGTTAATAGAAGATCGCTTAACTTACATCATGGAGTTTTAGTTTCAGATGATTTCATGAGAGCTGTTGAAACAGATTCCCAATGGGCATTAAGAAGTCCTAAAGATGGATCAGTGCAATCTACTATTCCAGCAAGAAATTTATGGATAAGACTATTAACAGCAAGGGTTGAGACTGGAGAACCGTATATTATTTATATTGATACAGTTAATAGACAAATCCCTCAACATCATAAATTAGCAGGACTTAAAGTTAAAACTTCAAATTTATGTAGTGAAATTACTTTACCAACTGGAATAGACAATCAAGGCAACGAGAGAACTGCAGTTTGTTGTTTGTCCTCATTAAACATCGAAATGTATGATGAGTGGAAAGATGATAAAATTTTTATAGAGGATGTAATGAGATTTTTAGATAATGTTATGAGTGATTTTATTAATAAAGCTCCAGATAGCTTTAAAAATGCTAAGTATTCAGCTATGAGAGAAAGAAGTGTTGGTTTAGGCGTTATGGGTCTCCACTCTTTCTTTCAACAAAAAAATATTCCATTTGGATCAGTAATGAGTAAAGTTTGGAACCAAAAAATTTTCAAACACATCCAAGAAAATGCCGATCAAGCCTCAGTAAAATTAGCTGAGGAGAGGGGATCATGTCCTGATGCAGAAGAATTTGGTATTAAAGAAAGATTTTCTAATAAGACTGCAATAGCACCTACAGCATCTATTTCAGTTATTTGCGGCGGCGCTTCCCCTGGAATTGAACCGATTGCTGCTAATAGCTATACACACAAAACTTTATCTGGATCATTTAATGTTAGAAATAAATATTTGGCTAAAATTTTAGAAAAATATGGTAAAAATGACGATGAAACATGGTCATCAATCACAACTAATCAAGGATCTGTTTCACATTTAAATTTTTTAACAGATCTAGAGAAAGATACTTTTAAAACTGCTTTTGAGATAGATCAAAGATGGATTGTTGAGCTCGGAGCTGATAGAACCCCAAATATATCTCAAGCTCAGTCAATAAATGTATTTGTCCCAGCTGATATTCATAAAAAAGAGTTGCATCAAATACATTTCCAGGCTTGGAAAAAAGGATTGAAAAGTTTGTATTATTGTAGATCAAAATCAATTCAAAGAGCTGAAAATGTTAACACAGGCTCTTCAACAGATGTGACAAAAAATGTTTATAAAAACAATAAAGAATCAACTAATGAAGAAAACAAATATGAGGAGTGTTTATCATGTCAGTAGTGAAAAAAGATAGTATTAAAAATGTAGAGCCAAAAAAAATGGGGCTTTTAGTAGAAAATCCAGTATATAAACCATTCAGATATCCATGGTGTTATGATGCATGGTTAACTCAACAAAGAATTCATTGGCTCCCAGAAGAAGTACCATTAGGAGACGATGTAAAGGATTGGCAAAAAAACTTATCTGAACCAGAAAAAAATTTAGTCACACAAATTTTTAGATTTTTTACACAAGCAGATGTTGAGGTTAATAACTGCTACCTAAGACATTATACAACAGTTTTTAAGCCGACAGAAGTTTTAATGATGATGACAGCTTTTGCATCAATGGAAACTGTTCATGTCGCTGCTTATTCACATTTGTTAGATACTATTGGGATGCCTGAGTCTGAATACTCTGCATTTATGAAATACAAAGAGATGAAAGATAAGTATGATTATATGCAAGGTTTCAATGTAAATTCAAAAGAAGACATTGCTAAAACAGTAGCTGTCTTCAGCGCATTTACAGAAGGTTTACAACTTTTTGCAAGTTTTGCAATCCTGCTTAATTTTCCAAGACATAACAAGCTTAAAGGCATGGGGCAAATAGTAACTTGGTCTGTAAGAGATGAAACTCTTCACTGTAATTCGATGATTAGAATATTTAAAGAATTCATTAAAGAAAACCCAGAAATTTGGACTCCGAAATTAAAAAAAGAAATTTACGAGGCTTGCCGAACAATAGTTGAACACGAGGACGCATTTATTGATTTAGCTTTTGAAATGGGTCCGATGAAAGGTTTAACTGCGCAAGAGGTAAAAGACTATATTAGATTTATAGGAAACAGACGTTTGATACAGTTAGGTTTAGAACCTATTTACAATGTCAAAAAAAACCCGCTAACATGGTTAGACACTATGCTTAATGCTGTTGAACACATGAACTTTTTTGAAGGTAGAGCAACAGAATATTCTAAAGCATCTACAAAGGGAACTTGGGTTGAGGCGTTTTCTTAAAATTATCTAATATTTAAAGCAAGAACTTCTCTGTGATCGCTACCTTTATATTTTGAAAGAGGTCTAATTAACTTATTAGCAGCGTGTTGTTCCATGATATGAGCTGACCATCCAGTAATTCTAGCCATTACAAAAATTGGTGTGAAGAAATCAGTATCAATTCCCATCAAAGAGTAAGTAGGACCGCAAGGGTAATCAACATTTGGATGTATATTTTTCTTCTCTAGCATTACTCTTTCTAGAATTTCGTAAATTTTAGGATAATTATTGTTTTTTACTAGTTCAGCAACTTTCATAAAATACTTTTTCATAGTAGGCACTCTAGAGTCTCCACTTCTGTAAACTCTATGTCCAAAACCCATAATTACTTTCTTCTTGTCTAAAGCGTTATTAATCCAAGCTGCAGCCTTTTCAGGTTTTTTAATTTCTTTAAACATGTACATCACAGCTTCATTTGCACCACCATGGAGTGGTCCTTTAAGACTTGCAATTGCACCTGTGATAGCGCCATGCATATCTGATAGGCTACTTGTAATCGTTCTAGCAGTAAATGTTGAAACGTTAAAACTGTGTTCCGCATAAAGTATCATAGAAACATCAAAGGCTTTTACAATATCTTTATTTGGGACTTTACCAAACATCATTTTAAAAAAATTTTCAGAGTACGATAGTTTTGAATCGGGTTTAATAATTTTTTTACCTCTTCTCGCTCTAAAAAATGCTGCGACAGCGGTTGGTGTCTGGGCAAATATTCTCATTGCTTTTTTCATATTTGCTTTAGGTGAATTGTTAGACGTATCTCTATCTTCTAAACCCATTAAACTTACCGCAGTTCGCACTACGTCCATTGGGTGAGCTCTTTTAGGCATCTTTACAATATCATCTAAAATTTGTTTGGATAATTTTCTATTTTTTCTTTCTTCGGATATAAATTTTTTAAGCTCACTTTTTTTTGGCAGTTCACCATTAAGAACTAAATAAGCGACCTCTTCAAAAGTGCATTTTTCACATAAATCTTGAACTTTGTAACCCCTATAAGTTAGTGAATTAATTTCAGGCATTACCTGTGAAATTGTAGTTTCGTCAACAACAATACCCATTAAACCTTTTTTGACTTCATCACTCATTATTCATGTCCCTCAGTTGAGAAATCCGTAATCTTATTAGTTGGAGTATTATATTTTTCATATTCTACAAGCTCATACAATCTTTTTCTAGTCTGCATTCTATCAATAATATTATTTTGATGACCATCAGTAAATATTGATTTTAGTCCATCTTCTACACTCTTCATCGCTAATCTTTGAGTTGTTACGGGGTAAATTACTAAATTATATCCTAAATTTTCTAATTCTTTCACATTAAGTAGTTTAGATTTCCCAAATTCAGTCATGTTAGCAAGTAAAAATAATTTTGTATTTTTTCTAACTTTTGCAAACTCATTTTCATCTTTTAAAGCCTCAGGAAATATCATGTCTGCACCTGCATCCTCATAAGCTTTAATTCTATCAATTGTTTTTTCTAAGCCCTCAACGGTATTTCCATCAGTTCTAATGATAATCAAAAAATTTTTATCTTTTCTTGCTGTAACAGCATCTTTTATCTTTTTTACCATTTGTTCTTTTGAAACAAGTTCTTTGTTATCTAAATGACCACACCTTTTTTCATCAACCTGGTCTTCTAAATGGCATCCTGCAAGCCCTAAACCTTCTAAAGTTTTTATAGTTTTTTTGCAGTCTTTAAAGCCTGTATCAGCATCTACAATTGAAGGTAAATCAGTCACTTTAGCTATCTGTTCAGAACGATATCCCACGTGCTTTAATGTGGTTAAACCTATATCTGGTATTCCAAGATCATTAGACATTACTCCACCAGATATGTAAACACCTTCAAATCCAATCTCAGCGATTAACTTAGCACATAATGGATTGTACGCACCAGGAAATCTTAAAAGTTTTTTGGAATTCAAAAGTTTTTTCAAATCTAATCTTTTTTCTATGACTGTTTTTTTAGTAAAATGCATAAATATTTTATATTAGACCAAAGAAAAAAAATCAAAGATTATTTAATTAATATAAATATACCAGTTAAAACTAATGTAATTGCCAGTAAATATTCAATAATTTTTTTTGTTTTATTATTTGTAATAAATGTTCTCAAACCATTTCCAAAAATTGCCCACAAACAAATTGTTGGGAAACAAATTAGAGCAGCTGTTAAAGTAACAAATAAAATTCCCACAATTAAATTTTCCTCGGTTGGAAAAAAGCCGGAGGCCACAGTTATTGCTATTGACCAAGCTTTTGGATTAATAAATTGAAAAAGAGATGCTTCATAAAATTTTAAAGGTCTACCACTATCTTTTTCAACTAGATTAAATGAGCCAATCATCTTCCACCCTAAAAATAATAAATATGAAAAGCAAAGTATTTTCATGTAAAACTGTATTTCTGGGAATTTTAAAAAAATAGTTCCCATCCCCATGCAAGTTAACCCGATTTGCAGTATGTGACCCAAAGGAATTCCAATTAAATGAGGTAGTGTTTTTATAAAACCAAATTTCATACCAGACGTTGTAAGCATTGCATTATTAGGACCAGGAGTTACAAACATAGTAAAATAAAATATAGATAATGCTGATAATAACGAAAAAGATATCATATTAGCTTTTCAACAATTTCTTTTAAGAAATGAAAATTTTTAATTTTAAAATCATGTCGAATTTCATTTATATTTTTTTCTGTATATCCATCTTCTACGAGAACAAAAGGTAATTGGGCATTATAAGATGCCTCTGAGTCAACCTCACTATCACCAATCATGATACTTTTTGTTTTTTCACCCCCAACAATTTCAATTACATTAGTTAAATGTCTTGGGTCAGGTTTATTAAAATCAAAAGTATCTGAACCAGCGATAAAATCAAAATATTTTGACAAATTTAATTTTTTTATCAGGTCTTTTGATAAAGCCTCTTGTTTATTAGTGCATATTGACAATGAAATATTCATTGATTTAGCCCAATCAAGAAAATTTATCAAACCTTCTTTTGGCTTACTTTCTTTATTTATATTCTTGCTGTAATAATCTAAAAATTCTTCGGTCATTTCCTTTTTTAATTCTTTATTTTTTATTTCCTCTTTAAATGACCTTTGCATCATAACCCAAGCCCCTTTGCCGGCTAGTTTTTTTATATCGTTAAGTTTCTTTTCTTTGTGACCAAATTTTTTCATTACGTGGTTATGAGCTGCCATTAAATCTCCAGCAGTTTCAATGATAGTGCCATCAAGATCGAATAAAATTGTAAATTTTTGACTCATTTATAAAGTTTTAAAACGAAATATTTTGTGAGTTATTCCAGAAACAATTCTAATGTAAAGAGAATTTTTAATATAATTAACGTAAATATGAAAAATTTAGATAAAAGAACTGCTTTACAAGATAAACTTAGAAGACAAGTACTTAAAAAAGGCATTAACTTGTTGAGTCCACATACTACATTTTTATCCAAAGATACTTCATACGGTAAAAATATTACAATTGAACCTTTTGTTGTAATAGGAGAGAAAGTTAAAATTGGAAATAATGTAATAATAAAATCATTTTCGTATATAGAAAAAACTACTATAGAAAATAATATTTCAATAGGACCATACTCCAGGTTAAGACCAGGCACTAAAATCAAGACAGGATCAAAAGTTGGAAATTTTGTTGAAATAAAAAATTCAATTATGAAACCAAATAGTAAAGTTAACCATTTAGCTTACATAGGTGATACATCGGTTGGAGAAAAATCAAATATTGGAGCTGGTACTATCACATGTAATTTTGATGGGAAAAATAAAAATAAGACTAAAATTGGAAACAAAGTTTTTATCGGCTCTAATTCATCATTAGTAGCTCCATTAACTATTGGAAATAATTCTACTGTAGGTGCGGGCTCTGTGATAACAAAAAATGTTTCGAATAATTCATTGTCCTTAACAAGATCTAATCAAATTGAAAAAAAAAATTATAAAAAGAAAAAAAAATAATGTGTGGAATTATAGGAATTGCAAGCAATAAATCTGTTACTTCAAATATAATCAATTCTTTAAAAAGACTTGAATATAGAGGTTACGACTCATCTGGAGTAGCAACTATAGATGACAACACTATAAATGAAAAAAAATGTCCGGGAAGAGTTGAGGAATTAGAAAAATTATTATTTAATTCTCCCTCAAGCGGAAATGTTGGAATTGGACATGTTAGATGGGCAACTCATGGTCTACCAAATCAGATAAATGCGCATCCTCATTCTTCTGAATTAGTGTCAGTTGTTCACAATGGAATAATTGAAAACTCTGAAAATTTAAAACAAAATCTTGAAAAAGATGGTTATAAATTTAAATCGCAAACTGATACTGAAGTAATAACTTTATTACTCACTAAATTTCTTAAAAAATTTAGTCCATTAGATGCTGTGTATAAAACTTTAGAGAAATTGACTGGGAGCTTTGCATTAGGAATATTATTTAGAGAACACCAAAACATTATTATCGGCGCTAGGAGAGGAAGCCCATTAGCTGTGGGTTACTCAAACAATGAAAATTATTTAGGTTCAGACTCATATGCTCTTAAATCAATGACAAATAAAATATCATATCTTGATGATGGGGATGTTTGTGTTTTAACCAAAGACCACATTGAATTTTATGACTCTAAAAAAAATAAAAAGAATAAAAAAGTTTTAATTCTCTCTGAAGATAAAAATGAAACTAAATTAGGGGACTTCAAAAACTTTATGTCAAAAGAGATTTTTGAACAGCCATTTACCTCTTCAAATTGTATAAATGAATATATAGATAAAATTAGAAATGATATCAATATTATTGATTTTCCATTAAACCCAAAAAAATTGAATAAAATAGTCCTTATAGGATGTGGAACAGCCTATCATTCTTGTCTTGTAGCGAAATATTGGTTGGAAGAATTAACTGATTTAAATGTAGAAGCTGATATTGCCTCAGAATTTAGATATAGAAATGTAAAATTTAATAAAAGTAATCTATATGTATTTATTTCTCAATCTGGTGAAACAGCAGATACAGCGGCTGCACTTGAACTTTGTAAAAAAAATAATGTTAAAACATGTTCTATAATTAATGTTGTTGAAAGCACAATAGCAAGATCTTCAGATTGGGTATTACCCATTCATGCTGGTCCAGAAATTGGCGTTGCCTCGACAAAAGCTTTCACTGGTCAATTATTAGTTGTGTATATTTTAATATTAAAAATAGCCGAGATAAGAAAAAATATTAATAGAAAAATTTTTCTTGAAAAAATCAGTAATCTAAAAAAATTACCAGATCTTTTAAAAAAAAGCTTAAAATCGGAAGACAAAATTCAAATTTTTGCGAAAGATTTTATTGATGCAAAAGGATCAATGTTTTTAGGCAGAGGATCTTCTTTTCCAATTGCATTAGAAGGGGCCTTAAAATTAAAAGAATTATCATATTTGCATGCGGAGGGATATCCAGCTGGTGAGATGAAGCATGGACCTTTAGCTCTTATAGAAGATGGGCTTCCTGTAATTGTAATAGCACCTAAAGATAAATATTTTGAGAAGACAATTTCTAATATGCAAGAGGTAATTGCAAGAGGAGGAAAAGTTTTGCTAATTACAGATAAAAAAAATGAAGTTATTAATGAAAATATAAGATTTAAGTTAGAGATGCCATACATAGAGAGTTTGTTAAATCCATTTTTAACTACAATCCCACTCCAGTTGTTAGCTTATCATGTAGCATTATTAAAAAAATGTGATATTGATAAACCTAGAAACTTAGCAAAATCAGTAACAGTAGAATAATTTGATAAAAAAAATTTTTTATAATTGCACAATTTTTCTTTTAATTTTGGTTTTTTTTGAGTTTTTTGCGAGAGTCTTTAATTTGGCACCAGTTCTTGGAACAAGCAAAAATTTGTTAAATACTACTACAATTCCATATAAAAATAATAGTAATATAAAAGGTAGTTCATTTGGAAAAAATGTTTTTACAGATTTAAATGGGTACCGCATACCTAGTAAATATTTTTCTTATAAAAATGATAATCAAAATTTATTAATTCTTGGAGACAGCGTCTCATTTGCTTCAGGTGTTTTAGAGGAGGAAAGTTTTATAGGTCTTTTGAGAAAAAAAAATGAGAATATTAATATATTAAATACTTCGGTAGTCGGTTACAATATAAAATCTTATCAGCAGATACTAAGTGAAATTTCAAAAAAAAAGTTGGCTCAAAAAGTGATATTATTTTATTGTTTAAATGATATTGGAGTTAAAATTAATACTATAGATAAAAAAAGTATTTTAAACGATCAAGTTGATAAATTTTCTTTTGTAAATAGATTAAAAGAATCAACAGTTTTTTCATATTTAAATAATTTTCTTAGAAGTAAATCAGTGCTTTATATTTTCGTAAAAAGCGTTTTAAGCAAACCATCAGAAAGACATTTCAGATACGAATTAGCACTATATTCAAATAATATTTTTTTAAAAGAGCTTGAAAAAAATATTAAAAATATAAACGAAATTAAAAAAAAATTTAATCTTGATTTGTCTTTTGTAGTTTTACCATTTGAATATCAGACAAGAAAAGGAAATTGTCAAAAATATTTAGATCCACAAGAAAAATTAATAAATTTTTTAAATTCTTATAACTTGAAATATTTTGACTATACAAGTGAATTTTGTCTCCAAGATAAACCCAAAGAGCTGTATCTCAAATATGATCCGGTTCATTTATCAAAAAAAGGGCATAGATTAGTGTTTAAGCTCTTAAATCGAGATTTTTACTTGGAAAATTAATTTTGTCATTATATATATCTATTCAAATATGAAAAAATGGAATTTAAATAGTTGGAGAAAGTTTCCTGCTAAACACTTACCTGATTACGAGGATAAAAAGGAATTAGATTTAGTATTAAGTAAGATTAAAAAATATCCACCCCTTGTTTTTGCTGGTGAGTCTAGGTCGCTAAAAAAGGCTCTGGCCAAAGTTGTTGAAGGAAAAGCATTTTTACTTCAGGGAGGAGACTGTGCAGAAAGTTTTGCAGAATTTCACCCAGACAATATTAGGGATACTTTTAAGGTAATTTTGCAAATGTCTCTAGTTCTGACTGCATCAGCATCAGTTCCCGTTGTTAAAGTTGGAAGGATTGCTGGGCAATTTTCAAAACCAAGAAGTGCTCCAACTGAAAAAAAAGATGGAGTTGAACTACCAAGTTATCTTGGTGATAATATAAACGGAATGGAGTTTACAGAGAAAGCTCGTATGCCAGATGCAAAAAGATTATTCAGAGCTTATTCTCAGTCTGCTTCTACACTTAATTTATTAAGAGCCTTTTCTCAAGGAGGCTTTGCAGATTTAAGACAAGTTCATCTATGGAATTTAGGTTTTATTAAGGATAAAACTAAAGGAAAATATAAAGAGATAGAAGATAAAATAAGTGATGCTTTATCTTTCATGAATGCTTGTGGAATAAACTCTGATAACAATAGACGGCTAAGGACTGTTAATTTTTATACTTCTCACGAGGCTCTTTTATTGCCGTTTGAAGAGTCAATGACAAGAATAGATTCAACGACTGGAGAATATCATGATACTTCAGCTCATTTAGTTTGGATTGGAGACAGAACCAGACAACCTGATGGCGCGCATGTGGAATTTTGCAGAGGGATTAAAAATCCCTTAGGTTTAAAGTGTGGACCAAATTTAAAATCAGAAGAATTGATAAAACTTTGTAACATTTTGAACCCAGATAATGAACCAGGAAGAATGACTTTAATTTCAAGATTTGGAGCGAATAATGTTGAAAAACATCTTCCAAAACTCATCAAGACTGTAAAGAAAGAGGGTCTCAACGTGGTTTGGTCTTGTGATCCTATGCATGGTAATACTATAAAGGCTGCTACTGGTTTTAAGACAAGAACTTTTGACAGTGTTGTTGCAGAAGTTAAAAATTTTTTTGCAGTGCATCAAACCGAAGGATCCTATGCTGGAGGGCTTCATATAGAAATGACCGGTCAAGATGTCACTGAGTGCACAGGTGGTGCCCAAAAAATATCAGAAAAAGACTTATCAAATAGGTATAGAACACATTGCGATCCTAGACTTAATGCAGATCAAGCATTAGAGCTTGCATTTCTAATTTCTGATGAAATTAAGAAAAACTCAAAAATATCAAATAAAATTATTCAAGCCGCGTCTTAATAATTATTGTAATTATTGAGACTTAACCTTAAAAGAGAGTTAGGTATTAATTATGGATGTAAAAAAGAGAACAAAAATTATTATCGATTGGATAAACAATTATTGCGACTCTGCTTCTTATAGACCCAAAGCTTTGGTTGTGGGTATTTCAGGTGGGATTGATTCATCTGTAGTAAGCACTTTATGTGCAAGCACTGGGCGTAAAACAATTGTTTTAACTATGCCAATTAAACAAATAAAATCTCAACATGATTTAAGTTTGAAACATGCTCAATGGTTAAAAAGTAAATACAAAAATGTGGAACATCACCTTTTAGAGATGGATAAAATCTTCAGCTCTTTTTCACAAGTCTTGAGTAATTTCGACAACGATCATGGATATGCAAATTCTAGAGCTAGATTAAGGATGGCAACTCTTTATCAAGTTGCAGCAGCAAATTCTGGAATAGTAGTTGGTACTGGAAATAAAGTAGAGGATTTTGGCGTAGGTTTTTATACTAAATATGGAGATGGTGGCGTAGATATCTCACCAATAGCTGATTGTAAGAAAACTCAGGTTTGGGAACTGGGTAAACATTTAGGGGTTTTAAATGAAATTATTGATGCTTCACCGACCGATGGATTATGGGATGATGGAAGAAATGATATTCAGCAACTTGGTATGAGTTATGAGGAGCTTGAAAAAGCAATGGAAAATAAAAAAGATCCCAACTACCAAAAATATTTAGAAATTAGGGAAAAGAATTTACATAAAATGAATCCCATACCAGTTTGCAAATTTAATGAGTGAACTTCATTTAACAAATTCATATTCAAGAAAAAAAGAAATCTTTAAACCTCTTAACTTAAATAAAATTTCTTTATATGCTTGTGGTCCAACTGTTTACGAAAAACCACACGTTGGAAATGCTAGAGCTTTAGTTGTTTTTGATCTTCTTTATAGAATTTTAATTGAATTGTATGGAAAATCAAAAGTTACATACGTTAGAAATATTACCGATATTGATGATAAAATAATTGACGCAGCTAAAAATAAAAAAATAACAATTAAAGAACTTACAAGTGAAATTACGAAACAATTTAATTTTGATTGTAATTCATTATTTTGTATCAATCCATCTTTCGAGCCTAAAGCTACTGAACATATAAAAGAAATGATCTATATGGTTGAAAATCTTTTAAAAATTAAAGCAGCATATAAAAAAGATAACCATATATATTTTTCTGTATCATCATTTAAAAATTATGGAAAACTATCAAATAAAAAGATTGACGATTTAAAAGCTGGAGCGAGAGTAGAAATTTCTGAACTAAAAAAAGATCCTTTAGATTTTGTATTATGGAAACCTTCAAAATTAGATGAGCCAGGTTGGTCTTCTCCATGGGGAAGAGGAAGACCAGGATGGCATCTTGAATGCTCAGCTATGAGTGAAAAATATTTGGGAAAACAATTTGATATACATGGAGGAGGATTAGACTTAATTTTTCCTCATCACGAAAATGAAATTGCTCAATCTTGCGTACATAACAATACAGATAAATTTGCAAATTTTTGGGTTCATAATGGTTTTGTAACATTCAATAAAGAGAAGATGTCTAAATCTTTAGGAAATATTTCAACAATTGAAAACGCAAATAATAAATATTCAGGTCAAGTTGTAAGATTATCCCTATTAAGTGCTCATTATAAACAACCTTTAGATTGGAATGAAAATTTACTTTTAGAGCAATCTAAAACCTTGGACAAATGGTATTCAATGTATTCAAAGAATTATAGCGAAAAAACTCCCGACTGTTTTAATGCTTTATTAGATGATATGAACACTCCATTGTATATATCAAAGTTACACGAATTATTTAAACAATCACTAGAAAACGAAGATAAAAAAAAGGAATTCAATAAAGCATGTAGATTAATAGGTTTATTTCAAGAGAATATTTCCTCTAGAGAGATGTTTAAGAAAAGTAAAATTAAAATGTCTAAAGAAACAATCTTAGCTAAATTAAAAGATCGTGACATAGCTAAAAAAAGTGGAAACTACAAATTAGCAGATAAAATTAGAGATGAGTTAAATAAACAAGGTATTGATATTAAAGACGAAAAAGGTAAAACAACATGGGATTATAAATGAGCAAAGAAAAATTATATATTTTTGATACTACTTTAAGAGACGGTGCTCAAACTGAGGGAGTGAATTTTTCTTTAGATGATAAAAATAAAATAGCTTCAGCACTTTCAGATCTTGGAATAGATTATCTCGAGGGTGGTTGGCCGGGAGCAAATACATTAGACACTAATTTTTTTAACGACCCACCAAAATTAAAAAAAACAATTTTGACAGCTTTTGGCATGACAAAAAAAAGTGGTCGAAGTGCTCAAAATGACCCTGGACTCTCTGCTATATTAAATTCTAATACAAAATCTGTTTGCTTAGTTGGGAAAACTTGGGATTTTCACGTCGATAAAGCTTTAGGAATATCAAAAAAAGAAAACTTATTAAACATTAAAGAAACAGCAAAATTATTCATAAACAAAAAAAAAGAATTCATGTTCGATGCCGAACATTTTTTTGATGGATTTAAAAGTAACCCTAAATATGCTTTAGAATGTTTAAAAACTGCCTATAACGAGGGAGCTAGATGGATTGTCCTTTGCGACACTAATGGAGGCACTCTTCCCCACGAAGTAGGAGAAATCGTGAGCAAAATCACAAAACATATTCCTGGGAAAAATTTAGGTATCCATGCGCACAATGACACTGAAAATGCAGTTGCTAACTCATTAACTGCAGTTATTTCTGGTGCTCGTCAAATTCAAGGAACTATTAACGGTTTAGGAGAAAGGTGCGGAAATGCTAATCTGGTCTCTATAATACCAACTTTAGTACTTAAGGACTCTTTCTCAAAAAAATTTAATATAAATATTTCAAAAGAAAAGATGCAAACTTTGACTGACTGCTCGAGGTTATTAGATGAGATCTTGAATAGAAAGTCTAACAAACATTCGGCTTACGTTGGTGCATCGGCATTTGCTCATAAGGGCGGGCTTCATGTCTCTGCTGTAACAAAAGATCCAAAAACTTATGAACACATAAATCCAAGTTCGGTGGGAAATTTTAGAAACATTGTAATTTCAAATCAATCAGGTAAGTCAAATATATTATCCAGATTAGCAAAATATGGAATCAAGATAAATAAAGATGATCCTAAGATTCAAAATTTACTTAACGAGGTGAAGGATAGAGAATTCGCTGGATATTCCTACGACGGAGCCGACGCATCTTTTGAGCTTTTAGCTAGAAGACTGCTAGGTGAAATTCCAAAATATCTTAAAATTTCAAAATATGATGTTTCTGTCAAAAGAGAGTCCAAAGATGAAATTAATTCTTTTGCTAAAGCCCATATAGAGGTAGATGGTAAAGAGATCATTTGTGAAGGTTCTGGAAACGGTCCGGTAAATGCATTGGATAACGCTATAAGATCTAATGTTGATAAAGTTGGAAAGTACTCTAAATATTTAAGAGATTTAAAGTTAGTTGATTATAAAGTAAGAATTTTAAATACTGGTACTAATGCCACAACTAGAGTTTCAATAGAGAGCACAGATAAACAAGGAAAAAATTGGTTCACGATTGGTGTTTCACCAAATATTATTGATGCTTCTTTTAAAGCTCTGATAGACAGTTTAGACTATAAGCTTTATAAAGAAAAAGCTCCAGCTAATGACTAAAAGCCTAGGCTTTATTTTGGTAAAAACACAGTTGCCAGAAAATATAGGTTTTTCAGCAAGAGCATTAAAAAATTTTAATTTTACAAATTTAGATATAGTTTCTCCAAAAAAAGGATGGCCAAACAAAAAAGCACTAGACACTTCAGTAAGCGCAAAAGATATTTTATATAAAAGTAAGCTCTACTTTAATTTAGAGGACGCAATTAACAAATACGACATTATTTATGCTTCTTCTGCAAGGAAAAGGGATATTAATAAAAAACACTTATCATTTGAAGAATTCATCAAAAGTATAAGAAAAAATCGAAAAAGAAAAATTGCCATAATGTTTGGCCCAGAAGCATCAGGACTTTCAAATCAAGATATATCATATGCAAATTATATATTTAAGATTCCAGTAAACAAAAAATTCCAATCAATAAATCTATCCCATAGTTTAATTATTGTATGTTATGAATTATTCAAAATTTTTAATGCCAAGGGGACAGAAAGTAATAAAAAACTTAATCAAATAATAAACAAAAAAAAACTTCACAGTTTTATGAACTATCTTGAGCTTAAACTTGAAAAAAAAGGCTTCTTTTCACCAATCGAGAAAAAAAAAACAATGCTATCAAATTTAAGAAATATTTTTGGTAGAATGGAGCTAAGTGATAAAGAATTGAGGATTTTAAGTAGTGTTTTTAGCAAACTATAAGAACATTTGACAAATTTTTAATAAAGATTATAAACGGATTTTTTATGACAAAAAGACTTAAAACAAAACATAAAGTTGATAGAAGGCTAAAAGCCAACCTTTGGGGAAGACCAAAAAGTCCCTTTAATGCAAGAGCTTACCCTCCAGGTCAACATGGACAAAATAAAAAAGGAAAACCAACTGATTTTGGTATTCAGCTACAAGCAAAACAAAAACTAAAAGCTTACTATGGAAATATTAATGAGAGACAATTTCGTAATATATACAGAAAAGCTTTATCTAAAAAAGGAGATACGACAGAAAATTTAATAGCTTTGCTTGAGCGGAGATTAGATACCGTCATTTATAGAGCAAAATTTTCACCAACAGTTTTTGCAGCACGGCAGCTTATTAATCACGGCCATATAAGAGTAAATAAAAAGAAAGTGAATATATCGAGCTATTTAGTAAAAGATACTGATGTTGTTGAGGTTAGAGAAAAATCAAAAAAATTAAATGTGATTGATGGATCTATTCAAAGTAAAGAGAGAGATATACCAGAATATATTCAAATGGACACAAAAACCAAATCAGTAAAATTAATTAGAGTTCCAAAATTTTCAGAAGTGCCCTATCCAGTGATTATGGAACCTAACTTGGTAATTGAATATTATTCTAGATAATCAATTTTGATAAACAGAACTTCATTAAAAAAAATTGAAAAAAAATTAAACGAAAATAAAAATTGGAAAGTTTTAGATATAGGTTGTGGTTATACAGCAAACAAATTTGCAACAACTATTGCTGATGTTCTTGATTTGCAAGAATTTTATAAAGGTAAAAATTTTGTAAAAATTGAAAATAAGAAACTTCCTTTCGAAGACAATACTTTTGATTTTGTGATAGCAAGTCATGTTATTGAACATATTGAGGACATAAGTTTCTTTTTAAAAGAAATTCAAAGGATTTCAAATAAAGGTTACATCGAGCTTCCAACAAGATTAGGTGATAACCTAGTTTTTGAAAATCAAAAGGAACATTTGTGGTGGTTTACCTTTGACGATCAAAACAAAATATTGATTGCTGAAAAAAAAAAACAAATTTTAGAACCATTCATGTCAGTTGCTACAGCAAAACAAGTATCAGATAATTTTAGAGAAAGTTTTGTATTAGAGTTATATTGGGAAAATAATATTGAATACAATATAAAATCTGAAGAAGATAAAAAAAATGAACAATTAACTTTCTTTACAATTATAAGAAAATTTTTTAGTAAAAAGTTAAGAAGATTAATTAAAGGCTAAGAAATAATAGATTTTTCTTTTAATAATTTTTTCAATTCTCCATTATCAAACATTTCTTTCACAATGTCACAACCACCTATAAACTCACCGTTTATATATAATTGAGGTATAGTTGGCCAATCACTAAATTTTTTAATTCCTTGTCTCAAGTTTTCGTCTTCTAAAACATTTACACCCGTAAAATTTACTCCTAAATGCTTCAATACATTCGAAACAGCCATGGAAAAACCACATTGCGGGGAGTCTGGCGTACCTTTCATGAAAAGACATACTGGACTATTTTTAATATAGTTATTTATTTTATCATCAATATTCATTTTATTTTTCAATTGTAGTTAGAGCTAAAGCATGAAGTTCGTTTCCCATTTTACCTTTTAAAGATTTATAAACGAGTTTATGTTGCTCTATTTTACTTAATCCTGAAAAAGATTTCGACTTAATAATCGCAGAGTAATGATTATTATCACCCATTAAATCTTTTATTTCTACCGAAGCATCAGGTATAGACTCAATTATTAGTTTTTTTATCTCATCAATTGGTAGTGGCATTATATTTCTTATACCATTTTGTATTGAT
>CACGGZ010000006.1 GCA_902572695.1 uncultured Pelagibacteraceae bacterium
AAAAAAAACAAAACAAATTTCAGAACAGAATTGATTGCTGGTGTCACAACGTTTTTGACAATGGCTTACATAATGTTTCTGAACCCATTTATTTTAAGTGGTGAATTTGCTGGACCAGAAAAGGGTTTTTTTGATTTTGGTGCAGTCTTTACAGCAACAATAGTGGCAACTGCTATTGCTTGTTTTATTATGGCTTTTTATGGAAAAACTTGGCCAATTGGGTTAGCGCCAGGAATGGGAATAAATGCCTTTGTTGCGTTTGGAGTTGTAGCAGGTATGGGATACACGCCTCAACAAGCTCTGGGAGCTGTCCTTGTGGCTGGAGTATTATTTTTAATTATTTCACTTACACCCTTAAGAGCATGGTTAATCAATTCAATTCCAAAAAGTTTAAAGTTAGGAATTGGTGCAGGAATTGGATTCTTTTTAGCTATTATTGGTCTAGAAATTATGGGCGTTGTAGGAGACCATCCGGTAACTTTAGTAACTTTGGGAGACATTAAAAATCCTTTAGTAATTTTAGGATGCTTGGCGTTTGTATCTATGATCGTAATGGAGAAGATGAAGATAAGAGGAAACATCATTATTGGAATTCTTGTATTTAGTATTATAGCTTGGGTAGCTGGACTAGCAAAATTCAATGGTGTAGTAAGTTCGCCTCCTCCAATGACTTATCTTTTTGAATTTGATCTAGGTGCAGCTTTCACTGCTGGAATGTCTACAGTCATATTCACATTGCTGTTTATTGATTTTTTTGACACAGCTGGAACTTTAACTTCTGTTGCAAATGTTGCGGGTAAAGTTGATAGCAAGGGTAAAGTTCAAGATATTAATAAAGCAATGTTGTCTGACAGCGTTGGTACAGTAGCTGGAGCATTTATGGGGACTACAACCGTAACAAGCTACGTAGAGTCAGGTGCAGGAGTAAAAGCAGGTGGAAGAACTGGAATGACCTCTCTTGTTATAGGAGTATTATTCTTAGCTTGCCTATTTTTTTCTCCTTTAGCCACAAGTCTTCCAAAAGAAATTGATGGAGCCGCACTTCTATATGTAGCAGTATTATTTGTGAGAAATATAACTGATATTGAATGGAATGATATATCTGAGTCTGCCCCGGCTGTATTAGCTATGGTAACGATGCCATTAACTTATTCTATCAGTCATGGTATTGCTCTCGCATTCATAGCTTATGCGTTAATAAAAATTTTCACAGGAAAATTTACAACAACATCGCCTGCGATATGGTTAATAGCTTTATTGAGTGTTGGAAGCTTTGTAATTATTTAAATTTTAAGGGGTTGTGTGAAAACAACCCCTTTAAATCAAGAGTGAAGTTTTTTTAAGTCCTCTATCCTGATTTCTTCATATTTTTCAAATGGTTGAACGATCCAAGGATTATCATTAAGTCTTTGAGCACAATAGTCAGGTTCAAATGTTGAATCGGCTTTTTTCCAAAGAACTGCAGTTTTTATTGATTTTATTTTATTTTTTAATTGCTTATAATTTTTTAACCATTCTATGCTTCGTGTAAGCGTCACTCCTGTATCAGATAAGTCATCACACAGCAAAATATTTCCACTCATATTTTGAACTGTAGAGCTTAACTCTCTTGAAAATATTAATTCACCTTGTTGATCTTCTATATTTTCACCTGAATATGATTCAACAGCTAAGTAGGCACATTTTGTTTTAAATACTCTGCTTAAAACATCAATAATTGGCGCTCCTCCTCGCATTATGCCTATAAGAAGATCAGGCTTAAATCCGCTATCAAAAATATTTATTGCGAGCTTTTCTACGATTAAGTTATACTGTTTCCAATCTATGATAAGTTTCTTTGCCATAAAAAAAGTTAAATCATTTTAGAGAGGTTGTAAATGAAAGGTTATATAGTTTGTGTTTATAAAAATATAAGTAATGAAGATAAGTTGCAACAATATGCTGTTAAAGCTAGAGCTGCGGTTGAAAAATATAAAGGAAATTTTATTGTGAGAGGTGGAAAAACAACTACTAATGAAGGTAAAAAATCACCAAGAACAGTTGTGATTGAATTTCCTTCTTTTGATGAAGCTAATAAATTTTACAAATCAAAAGAATATCAGGAAGCACACGACATTTTAAAAGGTCACGCAGTTCGTCACCATCAAACTATTGAAGGAATTTAATATTGTATAGGCTCGTCATCTATTGATCTCCATAAATACCAGGTGGCGACAGAACAATATGGAGTAAATTTCTTATAAAGTTTTTCTAAAAATTTTTTAGGAGGAAGATATTTTTTATTATAATTATTTGAAATAGCTCTCAATAAGCCAATATCTTGAAGGGGCCAAATGTTAGATCGATTAAAAGAAAATAATAAAATCATCTCCGCAGACCATCTACCAATTTGTCGTAAATCAGATAAATACTCGATTGCTTCCTCGTCTGACATTTTTTTTATTAAATTGGGTTTAAAACTTTTATTTAATATTTTTTTTGCTAAATCTTGTATTCCTAAAACTTTTTGTTTACTTAAGCCGCATTCTTTGAGATTTCTGAATGAGAGACTGTTTACAGTTTTAGCATTAATTTTGTTATTGCATTTTTTTTTGAATTTAAGAAAAACTGAGTTTGCGGCAGCAACACTAATTTGTTGACCTATAATACTTTTGCATAAAGAGAAGAATACGTCATTTCTTGTAATCAGATTTCCATCTTTAAAATTATATATTAGTTTTTTCATCACCTTATCTTTTTTCGACAAAATGCGTTTTGCTTTTGTCCAATATTTGGGTGGTTTTCCTTTTATTAAAATACTACTCATATTCTAGGAGTAGGTATCTCTTTTTTTAATTTTTTTTCTCTAGAAAAAATAATAATTGAGCTTAAAATAATTAATCCTGCTCCTACAAGTGTAAGCGTTTTTGGTATCTCACCCCATATAAAGTAGCCGAATAAAATAGCAAACACGAGATTTAAGTACTTTGTAGGTGTGACGAGTGAGGCCTCTGCAATTCTTAAGGAGACGGTAAGTAAAATATTAGCCACGGAACCTATAATCCCAGTAAAAATTAAAAGGAAAAACTCAAATTTTGAAGGCATAACCCAGCCAAAAGGTAAGGTCATAAGGCCTACCAACATACTTAAAACTGAGAAATAAAGTGCAATTCTATAATTTGGTTCAGTAGAAGACAGGCTTCTTATACTTAAAGCAACACATGCAAAAAAAATGCAGAAAATAATAGGATAAAGGTAATAAATATTTAAATCATCATAAGCTGGTTTTACAATTAACAACATTCCAACAAAACCAATAAATACTGCTGCCCATCTTCTAATGCCTACTTTTTCAGATAAAAAAAATATTGATCCCAAAGTTACAAATATTGGTCCTCCAAAAGTTAAACTTACCACGTCTGCTAATGGAATTTCTCTTAAAGCTATAAATAGTGCAATAATTGCTAGAGTTCCGCTTATAGCTCTGAATGCATGAAGTTTTGGTCTGGTTGTTTTATAAAAAGTTTTAAATTCACTTTTTGGGACAAGCATTAATATTGGTATTAAGCCAAAAAAAAATCTCGAAAATAAAACCTCACCTACGGGAAATTGATCAAGCCATTTCACACAAGCATCCATCATTGCAAAACAAGCTACGGATGCTACACCGTACAATACGCCTAATTGATTTTGATTTAACAATTTAATATCCTCATCAAATCTATATAATTAACTTATGAAGAAATGTACACTTGCACTTGGATGTTTTTGGAAACCAGAAGAGAATTTTAAGGGTAAACATGGTATAATTGCTACTGAAGTTGGGTACGCTGGAGGCGAGACAGATAAAGTTACATACGAGGAGGTTTGCACAGGGAACACTGGGCATGCTGAGGTTGTAAGACTGACATACGACGAAAATCAAATTTCGTTTAAAAAAATTTTAGATCTGTTTTTTAAAATGCATGATCCAACTCAAAAGGATATGCAACTACCAGATATAGGCTCACAATATAGAAGTGAAATCTTTTATGAGTCGGATGATCAAAAAAAAGAGGCTACAGAAACACTAGCAAAATTTAACAAAATATTTAATGGGAAAATCCAAACAAATATTTCAAAAATAAAAAACTACTGTAGAGCAGAAGAATATCATCAAAAATATATTGAGAAAAGTAGATTATGAAGCAATTGGTAAGCACAGAATGGTTGGAGAAAAATTTACAAAAGGTAAAAGTTTTGGATGCTACTTGGTTTTTACCAAACTCAAATAAAGATGCTTATGAAGAATATAATATAATTCATATTAAAAATTCAATTTTTTTTGATTTGGATAAATTCTCTAATCAAAATTCAAAACTACCTCACATGCTTCCTTCAAAATTAGATTGGGAACAAATAGTATCTAATTTGGGTATTAATAATTCAGACCATATTGTTATTTATGATAATTCTGATGTTTTCAGCTCCTGCAGGGTCTGGTATACTTTCATATATTTCGGCCATGATAATAAACTAGTCTCAGTACTCGATGGTAATTTCAAAAAATGGTTAAACGAAAGTAGACCTATCTCAAAAGAAAAAATAGAAATAAAAAAAACAAGTTATAAAGCGAAAGAAAACCTATCCATGATAGTAAATAAAGATCAGGTTAAAAAAAATATATTGAATAGGAAATTTCAACTTATTGATGCTAGAAGTAAAGAAAGATTTTTAGGTATTAAACCTGAGCCTAGAAAAGGATTAAAGAGTGGTCATATTGAGGGTTCAAAAAATTTACCATTCCATTTGTTATTAAACAATGATCGAACTTTAAAAAAAAAGGAGGAGTTGTTGAGTATTTTTAAAAATAACGAAGTAGCTTTAAATAAAGATATGGTTTTTACTTGTGGTTCTGGCGTGACAGCATGTATTTTAGGACTAGCTAATTCTATTATTAATGGTAAAAACCCAACTATCTACGATGGCTCTTGGGCTGAGTATGGACTAGAATGAAATGAAAACTTCAACAAAATTAAAAGCTCTATTAATAATTTTTTTTATAGCAATTTTTGCCATTATAATTTCAAGACATTTCGTAGGACTTCATTTTCAAAAGAAATTTAGTAAACGACCACCTCCTGGAGTAGTCGTTTCTGTTGTTGAAAAATCAAAATTTTACAAAAGCATTGAAACATTTGGAACTGCAATAGCTAAAAATTCTAAAACATACAGAATTAAAAAAGAGGAGATTCAAGGAACAATTAATATAGAAAATAGATTTGTTAAAAAAGGTGAAGCTATCGTAAAGCTTATAACCGGCGAAAATATTATTGCAGATTTCGAAGGCAAACTTGGTAAAAGAGAGATTGCACAAGGTGTTCTTGGATCAAATAGTTTAATAATAACTTTAGATGATTTAAAAAAGATAATAATAGATATCAAAGTTCCAGAAAATTATGTTGGAGTTCTAAAACCTGAATTAAAAGCAGAAATTACAAGTTCGGCGTTTAATAAAGTATTTAAAGGTAAAATTGAAACTATTAGTTCTCGAATAGATCCGTCTACAAGATCCATTTTATCAAGGGTAATAGTAGATAATTCTAAATTTGAAATAATACCTGGTCAATTGATGACTGTTAAGATTATTTATGAGGAAACTGATGAAATTGGTATTCCTGAAAGTGCTGTAACGATACAAGGTAATTCAGCTTTTGTTTACGTTGTGAATAATGAAACTGCTGAAAAAAAAGATATTAAAATAGGAAAAAGAAATTTTGGTAAAGTTTCAGTTTTATCAGGAATTAACGAAGGCGATTTAGTTATCAGTGAAGGAATTTCAAAAGTAAGAAACAAAGCAAAAGTAAAAATTATCAACCCTTAAAAATTAAATGTTTTTAACTGACCTATCAATAAAAAGACCTGTTGTTGCATCCGTGATGAGTTTAGTTCTTGTAATTTTCGGATTGGTTACCTTTCAGGAAATACCAACTGATGAACTTCCTGATGTTCAGCCACCTGTTGTAACAATTCAAACTGAATATAAAGGTGCTTCTGCTGAGATTGTAGATACTCAAATTACTCAAAAAATTGAGGATTTTGTTGGAGGTACGCCTGGTTTAGAAACGATAGACTCTTTCAGTGAAGACGAAAGTTCTCGAATTACTTTAACTTTTGAAACTAATTTAGATCTTGATGATGTTGCAAATGATGTAAGAAGTTCAGTCTCAAGAGTTTTAGATAATTTACCTGACGGAGCTGAGCAACCAGAAATTTTTAAGCAGGGTGGGCAAGGACGTACAACTATGTGGATTTCTTTTAATTCTGAAACTATGACAGATTTAGAATTAACTGATTATGCTGATAGATACTTAACTGATACCTTTTCTACTGTTGATGGTGTTGGACGTGTAAGACTTGGAGGTGAAAGGGAGCTTTCTTTGAGAGTTTGGCTTGATCCTTTAGCTTTAGCTGCAAGAGATCTAACTACGCAGGAAGTTGAGTCAGTTTTAAGAAAAGAAAATGTTGAGTTCCCAGCGGGACGAATTGAGTCTAGAGATATTGATTTAACAATTAAACTAGAAAAAGCTTATGAAGACGTGGAAAACTTTAGGAATTTACCACTTAAGAGAGCTAAAGATGGATCAATAATCACTTTATCAGATGTCTCAAGAATAGAGTTAGGAGCTGAGTCAACAAGAACATTATTCAAAGGAAACGGAAAACAAGTAGTTGGTATAGGTATATATCAACAATCAGATGCTAACACTATTGCTGTAGCCAATGGTGTTAAAAAAAAAATTAAAGAATTAAGACCAAGTTTACCGCCTAATACCACATTAGAAGTTTCTTTTGATAGGAGTAATTATATAAAAACTGCAATTAAAGAAGTTTATAAAACTTTAATTATTGCTCTTGTGTTAGTTACAATTATAATCTACTTATTTTTAGGTAATATTAGAGCATTAATAGTACCTTTAATAGCTCTACCAGTATCTTTAATTTCTACCTTTTTATCAATATATATTTTTGATTTTTCAATAAATTTATTCACTTTAATGGCTTTAGTTCTTGCAATTGGAATAGTAGTTGATGATGCAATAGTCATGCTTGAGAACATAGTAAGAAGAATAGAATTAGGAGATACACCTTTAGTTGCAGCTTATAAGGGTGCTAAACAAGTTTCTTTCGCCATAATTGCGACTACAGTTGTTCTTATTGCAGTTTTTGTACCTTTAATTTTTATAAAAGGAATAACTGGTGTTTTGTTTACACAAACTGCTATAACGCTTGCTTCAGCAGTTGTCATATCAAGTTTTGTTGCACTTTCATTAAGTCCAATGCTGGCAAGTAAATTCCTGAAAAAAAATATGAAAAAATCAAAAATAGTTGAGAAATTTGAGAATTTTTTAAAAGATCTTACTTATCTTTATAAAGTTTCTTTATTGAAATGGATAAAAAAAAGAAAAACAATTACAATTTTTTTATTAAGTACGCTCGCTCTCACCGTTTTCTTTTTTAACTTTGCAAAAAAGGAATTAATAGCACCTGAGGATAGAGGTGCGTTTTTTGTAATTATCAAAGCCCCACAGGGATCTGGATTTAATTTTACCAGCGAAAAAGTAGGACAAATTGAAGATTTGTTACTACCTAATGTTGGAAAAGGAGAATATAGAAGACTTTTGACTCGAGTTCCAGGATTTGGCAAGTCTGCTAAACAAGTAAACAGTGGATTTGTTATTGTGCTTTTAGAACCATGGAAAAAAAGAGACCGACACGGTGTAGAAATTATGAGGGAGTCATTTGGTAAAATAGGTAAAGTTCCAGGTGTGCTTGCGTTTCCCATAATGCCTCAAGGAATTAGAACGGGTGGAATTGAAAGTCCTGTGCAGTTTGTAGTTTTAGGAAATACCTACGAGCAATTAATTGAGTGGAAAGAAATTATCAAGAAAGAGGCAAGGAAGAATCCAGGACTGACATCTATTCAAGATGACTTTGATTTAAATAAACCTCAGCTTAATGTTAAGATTGATCAAAAAAAAGCTGCTGATTTAGGTGTTTCTACTGAAGATATTGGTAAAACAATCGAGACTATTTTTGGATCTAAACGGGTAACAAATTTTAAAAGAGATGGAAAAGAATATTCTATTATTTTACAAGGGGACATTAAAGACAGACAAGAACCAGATAGTATAAGTAAAGTTTTTGTTAGATCAAAAAATAATGGAAAACTTGTTTCAGTATCAAATTTAGTTGATTACGATGAGGCAGGAGAATCACCCTTTTTAGCAAGATATAATAGACAAAAGGCTGTTACTATTTCAGCAAGACTCGTTGGTGATTACTCTTTAGATGAAGCATTGAAGTTTTTAGTCGGAGTTGTTGAACAAAATACTCCACAGGCTAGAATTGCCTACAAAGGTGAAAGTGAGGAGTATAAAAAAACTAACACTGAGCTCTATGTTATTTTTGCACTTGCTCTGATAACCGCCTATTTAGCTATGAGCGCACAATTTGAGAGTTGGAGGCATCCACTGACAATTATGTTAACCGTTCCGATGGCAATATTAGGTGGCCTATTGGGTCTTTTAGTAGTTGGATCTTCGCTAAACGTTTATAGTCAAATTGCTCTTATTATTTTAATTGGATTGTCAGCCAAAAATGGAATTCTTATTGTAGAATTTGCAAATCAACTTAGAAAAGAGGGAAAAAATTTGGAAGTCGCAGTTTTTGAGGCTGCCGCAATTAGATTAAGACCTATTCTTATGACAAGTATTTCAACAATTATAGGTGTCCTACCTCTTATTTTAGGAACTGGCCCTGGCGCAGCTAGCAGGTTAACAGTAGGAATAACAATATTTGGTGGAATGTTGTTCTCAACTTTTTTCACCTTATATGTAATACCGACTGTTTATTCTATTATTGGTAAAGGGACTCAGAGAATTGATGCTGTTGAAATAGAATTAAAAAAACAACTTAAAAAATAATATACTTATTTTTGTCTAGATTTTTTTTACAAAGTATAAGTTGTTTTCTATATTTGTTAGCCATATCTTTTACTGACTTCGCATAAATAATAGCTTTTTTATCTTTTGAATAATTTTTATAATCTCCCCAACCTTTATAATAAGCTAGATACTGTTTATACGCGTCTTTTTTGGAAATCCTCAAAATTTTATTAGTTTTGTAAATATACCAACCTATAAAATCCACAGAGTCTTTAAATCTTGCGCGCGTTGCAAAAGGATTTTTAGTCTCTCTTTTATACTGTTCCCAAGTGCCTTTAACTGCTTGTGAGTAACCAAAAGATGAGGAGGGTCTTTTAAAAGGTATTACCTTAAATAATTTAGTTCTTGGCGGTTTAGCTAACCAATTAAAATCGCTCTCTTTTTTCACAAAAGCAAGTTGTAAGTGAATAGGCGCTCCCCATTTTTTATAAGATGCTTTCACATGTTTATACCATAAATATCTTTCTTCAAAAATTGCGCAACTATTTTGAGTATTTTTAGGTATGGATGAGCATCCTGAAACGATTAAAAAAATTAAGATAAAAATTTTTATTCTTGAGAGAATCACTTATTTATTTATACTAAAAATTAATTGAGCTTTCTCCATTTTTCTGGCTTCATAAATTTTCCTTTCCACAATCCTAGTTTATTTTCTTTTGCAAAATCTTCATCTGGTATATATTTTTTATTGTACCTTCTATAGGCTATTGCATATCCGTTTCTTACCATCCACTGATTTAAGTTTGTTTGTTCCTTAAAACAGGTAGCAATATGTCTTTTATATCTATCTTTTGATGAGGATATACATTTGATTTCTGATTTATTAATTTTGTCTTTTAATTTTTTTTTTGATACCTCTCCACAGTTATAATCTTTATAAAAAATAAAACCAATTGTAGATGAAATTTTTAAAAACTCTCTCTTACATTTTTGTCTCATTTCAGGAGCATCAATACCCTCTAATCTTATTTTGAAATTATCGATTTGAACAGTATCTCCATCAATAACTTTGGAAATCCCAATTATTTCCTCAGCTAATAAGTTTGTAGTTAATATTAAAATTATAATTATTGTTTTCACAAAGATGAATTATCAAAAAATAATTTTATTTTATCAAGATATTATCCTTTTTAAAAAATTACATATAATAAATGCAAATACAACTCCGGCGCTATTTGCATATAAATCATTTAGTTCAAAAGCTCTGTTAGGAATAAAATAATGTAATACTTCCAGAATTATTGAGGCTAAAAATAAAAAAGAAAAGCTATTTATAAATTTTTCTTGATATATACGAAACATAAAACCTAAAATACTCAGATAAAAAAATGATATTAAATGATTGATAGACGTTCCTAAAGGATTTGAAATTAAATCAGGTTGCGTATCCAAGTTGCCATACATGAAATACCCGATTAAGCTTCCAGGAAATAAATACAAAATGAATAATACAATCAATGAAAAATAAAAAAAATATTTAGAGATGATAAAGATACTATTATTCATTTTAATTTTGATATATTACAATATATCGTATTAACATAATATGAGTAAACTTATCTTAACTAGACATGGTCAAAGTACCTGGAATGCTGAAAATAGATTCACTGGTTGGGTAGATATAAACCTGTCAGATATTGGTAAAAAGGAAGCAAAAAAATCAGGTGAATTGCTAAAAAAAATAAATATTAAGATTGATATTTGTTACACGTCTTTCTTAAAAAGAGCGATAGAAACACTCACGATCATTTTAGAGTCAATCAATTTAGATCTTAAATTTAATGCAGCATGGCAATTAAATGAAAGACATTATGGCTCCCTAACCGGTTTAAATAAAGAGGAAACAAAACAGAAAATTGGTGATGAGCTGTTTAAAAAATACAGACGATCTTGGGACGTAGCACCTCCTCCAATGGCAAAAGATAGCGATCATCAATCAAATTTTAGCCCGCTGAATAGTGGGATACCAAAAAATAAATTGCCATTTACAGAGTCTTTAAAAAGTACTTATGAAAGAGTGGTTCCTTTTTATGATAGTGAAATAAAAAAAAACCTATATCTTGGTAAAAATATTTTGATCTCGGCTCATGGAAATTCTTTAAGAGCACTTTGTAAATATTTATTCAAAATTTCAGATACAAAAATTAATGAATTAGAAATTCCAACAGGTAACCCATTGGTAATTGAATTTGATGATAAATTAAAAATCATAAAATATTTTTATTTGGATAATTCAAGGGCTAAAAATATAATCTTTAATCAATAGAACTTAGTGAAGAAATTTTTTCATACATCTTTATAGAATTGAGATGATAAAATTTTTGATTACTCTCAATTCCATATAAATTTTTTTTATCAATTAAATTATTCCAAACTTCATTAATAGAAAAGACTTTTTTACTTATAAAATCTAAATTGTCTCTTGAAATTATCTGCAGACCTGTAAAAATATATTGGTTTTTTTTATCTTTTGTAATAATTTTATTTTTTAAATTAAAATCACCCTTAAAAGACTTGTCTATAGATAATTCTTTATTTACCAACAATAAACATGGGGTTTTTTCTTTAAAATATGTTTTTTCAAGAGTCTGAATTTCCTCCGAATATTTTTCGGTCCAAAGTGTATCAGGATTAATTACAAAAAAGGGGTTATCTTTAAATCTTTGTGTTCCTTTTTTAACTCCACCGCCAGTATCTAATAGTTGTTGCTTTTCATTAGAAATTTTTATGTTTGCTCTAAATTTAAGTTTTGAAATGTATTTTTCAATTTGATCACCTAAATGATGAATATTAATACTCAATTCTTCAACTCCATGATTAATTAAAAGTTCAATTGCCCTTTCTAGAAGTGTTTTTCCTCGAATTTCTAATAAAGGTTTTGGTTTTTTGAGAGTTAAAGGTTGCATCCTTTTACCCAATCCAGCTGCTAATATAATTCCGTGTTTTATACTCATAAATGATTAATTTTCTTTAATGTGGCAATATTTAAATATTTTTTTAATAAACGGTTGAAATTTTTAAAGATAGGATTTTTTAGTCGTCTTTCAATGAGACTCCATGTGTAGGGTAAATATTTTAAATAATTTGATTTGCCATCTCTTTTATAGAGTCTTACAAATACACCTAAAATTTTAAAATTTCTTTGGACAGATAAAATATCGTAATCATTTTTGAGTTTATTAAACTTTTCTTTTTTTAATTTTGAATTTAGATAGTAAAATTTTAATATTTTTTTTTGTAAGCTAGTTGGCAATTTTATCCTAACATCATCAATCAAAGAGGCTAGATCATATAATGGATTTCCTATTATTGCATCTTGATTATCGATTAATCCATATCTTTTTTTATTGAGCATAACGTTTGAAGCATGAAAATCTCTGTGTACAAATGTGTCATTTTTAAAATAGAGTTTTTTATATATTTGGTTTAATTCTTTTCTAAAAATTTTTCTAATTGTGTGAATTTTTGAAGTTTTTAAATAATTTTTTAAATACCAATCAAAAAATAAATCTGACTCTTTGTGAAGATTATTAGCTGTATATATTTGAAATTTTACTTTATTTTTTCCTAAATAATAATTTTTTTTTGGCTTTATATTTTGTAATTTAATTATTAATTTTACTAAATTTTTATAATGATAAAACTTATTTTTTTTTTTTAGAATAAATTCATAAAAGGACTTTTGTCCTAAATCAGAAATTTCCATTATTCCATGTTTGAAGTGATTGCTAATTAATTTTGGCGCAATTATCCCATTTTCTATCAAAATATTATTAACAATAGTATATGTTATTAGGTTTTTAAATTTTTCTCTATTTGCTTGAACTATTATTGAAGTTTTATTACCTTTTTTTAACCTGTAAAATTCTCTAAATGATGCATCGCCTGATATTTTTTTAAGATTGTAATTCATTTAAAATTTTTCCATTTACCTGATCCAATAAATCTTACTTTTCTCTCAGTTTGGTTTTTCGTATAATCTAAATAAATTTCTAATTTATTTGATAATCTTTTTTTAATTAAATCAGGCCATTCTATAATCCTAATATTTGTTTTATTGTCGGAAAATATGCCGAGATGATTGAGCTCTTTTTCTTTTTTAATTCTATATAGATCGTAGTGCATAATTTTAAATTTTTTAAAATCATACTCATATAATATGTTGAAAGTAGGACTTAATACTTCTGTTATTTTTTTACCCTCTTTTTTTTGTAAGTAATTTATCAAATATCTTGTAAAGGTAGTTTTTCCTACTCCTATTTCTCCTATTAAAAAAATATAATCATTTTTTTTAAGACGATTTGCTATTTTTTTTGATAGAAGGTTTAATTGATCTAAAGATCGAATAATCATTAGCCGCTATTTTAGTAGCGATAAGTATCTGGTTTGAATGGTCCTGATGGTTTTACGCTTATGTATTCAGCCTGATCTTTTGACATTTTTGTTAATTTAGCTCCGACTTTTTCCAAATGTAACATTGCAACTTTTTCATCTAAATGTTTTGGTAATACATAAACTTTATTTTCATACTTGCTAGAATTTTTCCATAACTCTATTTGTGCAATTACTTGATTGGTAAACGATGCGCTCATAACAAAACTAGGATGTCCAGTTGCACAACCTAAATTTACCAATCTTCCTTCGGCTAGTAGGATAATTCTTTTTTTGCTAGGGAGCTCGATTTCATGGACTTGTGGTTTAATTTCATCCCATTTATAATTCTTAAGTGCATCCACTTGTATCTCATTGTCAAAGTGACCAATATTACAAAGTATAGCTCTATCTTTCATTTTTCTAACATGGTCAGCAGTAACAATATCTTTATTGCCTGTAGCTGTCACCACTATATCTGCATCTTGAATTGAGTCATCCATTAAAACTACTTCGAAGCCCTCCATAGCTGCTTGAAGGGCACATATCGGATCTGTTTCGGTAACCATCACTCTTGCTCCAGCCTGTCTCAAAGATGCAGCACTACCTTTCCCAACATCTCCAAAACCTGCAACAATTGCTACTTTGCCCGACATCATAATATCGGTTGCCCTTTTTATTCCATCAACTAAACTTTCTCTACATCCGTATAGATTATCAAATTTTGATTTTGTAACTGAGTCATTTACATTTATTGCAGGTATCATAAGCTCTTTTTTTGCCTCCATTTTTTTTAAAGCTTTAATACCGGTTGTTGTTTCTTCTGAAACACCCTTAACAGATTTCAATAATTCTTTATGCTCTTTATGCATAAGAGCTGTTAGATCTCCACCATCATCCAATAAGATGTTTGGTCGCCAATTTTTGTCTCCTTCTATGGTTTGTTTAATGCACCACCAATATTCCTCTTCCGTTTCACCTTTCCAAGCATACACGGGTATACCTGCTTTTGCTATCGCTGCTGCAGCGTGATCTTGTGTTGAAAAAATATTACAAGATGACCATCTCACGCTAGCACCTAATTGAATTAATGTTTCTATAAGAACAGCCGTTTGAATGGTCATGTGTAAACAACCTAAAATATTAGCTCCCTTCAAAGGTTTTTGATCTTTATATTCCTTTCTGAGAGCAATTAGACCAGGCATCTCTGTTTCTGCGAGAGATATTTCTTTTCTACCAAATTCGGCTAAATTGATATCTTTTACTTTATAATCTAATTTCATAATTTAAAATGTTTTAACAATATAAATAATGCTTATCAAGTCACAATAAATTTATTGAATTTTTGGAAGTAATACTTCAATTTGAGCTCCTCGAAAATTAACTCTATTTGAAGCCGCAATAGTACCTTTATGTAATTCAACAATATTCTTAACAATATTTAGTCCTAATCCAGAATGCTCTCCAAAGTTTTTGGGCCTATTACTGTAGAATCTCTTGAAAATTTTTTGAGGTGAATTTTCTGCAAATCCCGGACCTTCATCTTTTATTATTACTAAATAATTTGACGTGGTTTCTTCCAAAACAATCTCAATTTTTTGATTATGTGAGCTAAAAGAAATCGCATTATCTAAAAGATTAGCAATTACCTGCTCCAACCTGCTTTCTATTCCTAATATATTGTACCCGCTTCCATTAATCTTGTTTTTAGTAATTACAATATTTATTTTCTTATTTTGATTTTCTAAATCTTGTTTAAAATCTTCGACAACATTATTTATTACTTCTAAAAGATCTATTTTATTCATTTTTTCTCTAGATAGTGAAGCCTCATCTTTTAACATTTGTGAATAATCAGTTATGAGTCTTTCGATTCTGGAAACATCATGATCTATAATTTTTAAAAATTTATCTCTGTCATTCTGATTATTGCTTTTATCTAATAGCTCTGATGCTCCTTTTAAAGAGGCTAGTGGGTTTCTTATTTCATGAGCTAAGTCAGTTGAAAATGTCTCAGCCCTAGTCGTTCGTTTTTGTAATTCTTTAGTCATTTCATCAATTGACTTAGATAATTTCCCTACCTCATCTTGTCTAATAAATAATTTATCTATATCAATGCTAAGCTTTGACTTATTTTTAATGGACTCAGTAAAGTAAACTAAAAATTTTATAGGTTTTAAAATGTATTTATTTAAAAATAATGAAAAAATTAATATTACAAGACCTACAGCGAAGACTGTTCTTAAAATAAAATTTTTTCTCTCTTTAACTGCTACTAATATATCATTTGCTTCTTCTGTTATCTTTATAAATCCAACTCTTGTGTCGTCAATTCTTAAGTCACTCAAAGTATTTATAAAAAAGTTATTTTTTTCGATGTTGTCAAAAACAAAAGGCTTACTTTGATAATTTTTTATGATTTCTCTGTCGCTTTGATTGCTATCTTTGAAGTTATAATTATCATTTTTTTTGTTTGTTTGAAATTTTTTACCATCTATGCTTTCTTCAAGAATTTGGTCATCTTTTTCAAATACTGTTTGATCCAAATCCAAGATATTTGTGTCACCTACTAAATCGCCTTTTAAATCAAAAAATTGAACTCTATTCAGATTTTGGAATAAAAATCGTGTGGATAATAAAAACTTTGTTATGTCTTCTTTATTAAGATTAATATTTAATCTTTGCAAATGATCATTGGTATTTTTAATTATGATAAAATGATTGGATGATCTTTTTTTTATTAAATTTGGTTGAATGGCTTTAAGATATAAGACGGTAAAAAGACCTAAAACTAAAAAAACAAAAAAGTTAAATAGGAGAAATTTTTTAAGTATTGATGATGATCTTTTTTTTCTCATTAACTAATATTCCATCTATACCCGCTTCCATATCTAGTTTCAATAGCTGAGAACTTTTCGTCTACTTTTTTAAATTTCTTTCTAATTCTTTTTACATGACTATCGATAGTTCTGTCCTCTATTTCAGAATTTTCTTTATACGCGATATCCATTAGATGGGCTCTCTCTTTAATAACCCCTGGTCTTTTTGCTAACTCTTTTACTATCAAAAACTCTGTGGTTGTTAATTTGTCGGGTAAAGCCATACCGTTCCACTCACATTCTAATTGAGATGGATCAAGTTTTAATTTTCCATGAGTAATAATATTTTTTGTTTCCTCATTATTAACATCTGTTTTTTTTCTTAATTGGACTCTTATTCTCTCAATTAGGATTTTCATTGAGAAACCTCCAGATTTTTTTACAAAGTCATCTGCACCTAATTTCAAACCTAAAAGTTCATCTACTTCTTCATCTTTTGATGTTAAAAAAATAATTGGAATTGATGTTTTTTTTCTCAATTTCTTTAGAAGTTCTTCTCCATCCATTCTGGGCATTTTTATATCTACCACGGCTAGATCAGGTGGGTTTCTTGTTAATCCTACTAAGGCTGTCTCACCGTCAATATACGTTTGAACTTTAAAACCCTCTCTCTCTAAAGCTACACTTATACTCGTTAAAAGGTTTCTGTCATCATCTACTAGTGCTATCGTATTTGCCATAATTAAATTTTCATAATTAAGTTGTCAAAAATGAGGCGATAAATAATTATGCTAATGAGCTTCCTCCCAATTATAACCCATATTAATATTAACTTCCAATGGAATTGAAAATTTGTGCTTATCTGACTTTGAGACTGAAACCATTGCTTTACTTATTGCCTTTTCAACTGCTGTTTTTTGAGAAACTGGAGATTCAAAAATAAGTTCATCATGAATTTGCAAAAGCATTTTTAATTGCAATTTTTTATTTTCTGTAATTTCGTCATTTATCTTGATCATGGCTAATCTTATTAAATCAGCTGCTGAACCCTGTATAGGAGCATTAATTGCTGCTCTTTCTTGAAAGGCTCTAATACTAAAATTCTTATCATTAATACCTCTTAAGTGTGTTTTTCTTCCAAAAATATTTTTTACATAACCATTTGTTCTGCAAAACTTTACTGTTTTATTCATGTAGTCTTTAATTTCAGGAAATTTTTTAAAATATGAATTAATGAAATCTAAGGCCTCTTGATTTGTTACTGAAATTTGTTTTGCGAGACCATACTGGGTTATGCCGTAAATTATTCCAAAATTAATTGCTTTAGCTTTTCTTCTTAGATCCTCTGTCACTTTTTTCTGAGTCACATTAAAAACTTGGCTAGCAGTCAAACTGTGAATATCTTCTCTATTTTTAAAGGCTTTTTTTAATTCTAGAACATCTGCGAGTTCCGCCAATATTCTCATTTCTATTTGGTTATAGTCAGCAGATATAAGTAAATTATTTTTTTCAGCCACGAAGGCTTTTCTTATCTCTCTCCCGTCCTGAGTCTTAATTGGAATATTCTGTAAATTAGGATCGCTTGAAGCTAATCTTGCAGTATTTGTTGCTGCTAAAAGAAAAGATGTATGAACTCTTTTTGTTTTATTGTTGATATGATTTTGTAGAGCATCAGTGTAAGTATTTTTAAGTTTTGTTAACTGTCGCCATTCTAAAACTTTTTTTGGAAATTTATGTCCTTCAAAAGCAAGATCTTCTAAAATACTAGCGCTGGTAGCTAAACTACCTTTTTTTGTTTTTTTTAGTTTAGCAATTTTTAAATCATTATATATAATTTCACCAAGTTGTTTTGGTGATCCAATATTAAAGTTTTTTTTTGCAATTGAAAATATTTCTTTTTCAATTTTTTCTATTTGTTGTTCAAAATTTTTAGATAATTTTCTTAAATAAACATCATCTACTTTAATTCCATTAGTTTCCATTTGAGATAATATTTGAACTAAAGGTTTCTCAAATATCTCATAAATATGTTTAAGTTTCTCATTTTTTAATCTTTCGTCAAAAATTTTAAAGAGTCTGAAAGTGACATCAGCATCTTCTGCAGCATATTCAGCAGCCTTTTTTATATCAACTTCTGCAAATCTTAATTGTTTTTTTCCACTACCTGTCAGGTCTTTGTAACTTATAGGTTTATGACCAAGATGAAGTTCAGAAAGCAAATCCAAATTATGCCTATTCATTCCGGCATCAAGTACGTAAGACATAAGCATGGTGTCATCAATAGGATTAATTCTAATTCCTTCCTTTAGAAATATTCTGTAATCATATTTAATGTTTTGGCCAACTTTTTTTATGCTAGGATCTTCAAGTATTTTCTTTATTTTTTTTATTATAATTTTTTTGTCTAATTTTTTCTGATCATGAGCAATCGGCACATAACATGCCTTATTATTATCAAAGCAAAAAGAGACACCGACTAATTCTGCCTCTAAAGGGTTGAGGGACGAAGTTTCGGTATCTACAGATATTACAGAACTTTTATAAAGATTTTCAATCCAATCATCCAATTGTTTTTCATTAGATATTATTTCGTAACTTTTATAATTGAAATCATTTTTTTGATTTGAAGAATTTTTATGCTCAATTGAAATCTCCTTGGTATTTCCGTAGAAACCGATAACTTGACTTAATAGTCTATTAAATTCCATTTCTCTAAGAAAATTAAAAAGTTTATCTTTATTCACCTCTTTGAGTTCAAAATTTTCTAAGTTCTCTTTAACTGGGACATCATCTTTTAATTTTACTAACTTTTTACTTAGATAAGCATTATTTTTATTTTTTATTAATGTTTCTTTCCTTTTTTTTTGCGTTATCTTGTCTATATTTTTATATAAATTATCAAGAGACCCGTACTTTTGGATAAGATCAGCAGCAGTTTTTATTCCTACGCCTTGTACACCAGGAATATTATCTGATGTGTCACCAGCTAAAGACTGGACTTCAATTACTTTTTCTGGACCAACCCCAAATTTTTCAATTACTTCTTTTTCGCCAATTATTTTACTTTTCATAGGATCAAATAACCTTACTTTACTAGAGACTAGTTGCATGAGATCTTTGTCTGAAGATATGATTGTAACTTTAGCTCCTAACGAAATAATTTTCTTAGCGTATGTTGCTATTAAATCATCTGCTTCATAATTAATTTGCTCTATTGATGGTAGGTTAAATGCCTCAACAGATTTTCTTATATATTCGAATTGTGGAGCTAAATCCTCAGGGGCCTCGGTTCTATTTGCTTTATATTCACTATAAATTTCATTTCTGAAATTTTTTCTTGCAGAGTCAAATATTACTGCAAAATGGGTGGGTTTAAATTCTGTATCATCTGATCTTGAGTCTTCTAAGAGTTTAAATAACATTGAGCTAAAACCGCTAACTGCTCCAGTAGGAAGTCCATCGCTTTTTCTTGAAAGAGGGGGAAGAGCATAATAAGCTCTAAAAATATAGCCTGAACCATCAATCAAATAAAAATGATCTGTTTTTTTTATTTTATTCATTATTTTATAATACAATATAATTTCGTGATATAATTTAATCTCTTATGAACAAATTTGCATTATCTGTTAAAAGTTTAACAAAAGTCTATAAGCAAAACAAAAAAAAACTCACAAATGTCAAAGCTTTAAATGATATCAACTTAAATGTTAATCGAGGAGAAGTATTTGGTTTATTGGGCCCTAATGGCGCAGGTAAAACAACATTTTTAAACATACTGGCTGGGACTGTCATTAAAACTCAAGGAAAAGTTGAAGTATGGGGTTTCGATTTAGATAAAAACCCAAGACAAGTAAGAGCTTCGATAGGTATTGTGCCTCAAGAAGTTAACTTAGATGCTTTTTTTAGTCCAAAAAAACTTTTGGATTTACAAGCAGGTCTTTACGGTATTAAAAAAAAAGAAAGGATAACGGATTTAATTCTTAATATTGTATCTTTAAAAAATCAGGCTGATACTTACTCAAGGAGTCTTTCAGGTGGGATGAAGAGAAGGTTGCTCATTGCTAAAGCAATGGTTCATCAACCTCCAATACTAGTATTGGATGAGCCTACCGCTGGAGTGGATGTTGAATTAAGAAATAATCTATGGAAAAATATAAAAGAATTAAATAATCAAGGTGTAACAATTATACTAACAACTCATTACATTTATGAAGCTCAAGAAATGTGTGATCGTATAGCAATATTAAACAAAGGAAATCTAATAGCCTTGGAATCCACAGAAAGTCTTTTAAACAAAATTGAAACTAAAAAAGTTAAATTTAAAGTAGAAAAAATTGAAAAAGATCTTAATTTAAAGCTAGAAAAAGTAAATTTTGAGCTAGGTGAAAATAATTACATTTTTGCATCATTCAACAAAAATACTTTAAGAATTGAAGAATTGTTGGATTATTTAAAACAGAAACACTTAAAGATTCTTGATATTATAACTGACGATGGTGATTTAGAAGACGTTTTTGTTCAACTAATAAAAAGGTAGATTTAAGCTGCAAAATAAGTAATGTGATATTATGGAAATAATAAATAATTTTAAAACTGCAAAAATTTTAAGAAATACTCTAATAGTCTTAATTGGATCTATATTATTAGCACTATCCTCAAAGTTTAAAATTCCTTTTTATCCAGTACCAATGACTATGCAAACATTTGTTGTTCTGTTGCTTGGTGTTGCTTTTGGCTGGAAAATCGCATTAGCAACTATATGTTTGTATTTATTTGAAGGCGCGATAGGTCTACCAGTTTTTTCTGGCACACCTGAAAAAGGTATAGGTTTAACATACATGTTTGGACCAACTGCTGGATATCTTCTCGGTTTTTTAGTTGCAGCTTATTTAGCAGGAATTTTTAATTATGACGATATATTTAGAAAGAGTATATTTTACTTTTTCTTAAATTATATTAAATTACTTTTTTGTGTAAGTTTTATTTATTTTTTTGGTTTAGTGTGGTTAGGAACTTTAATAGGTTGGGATAAACCGATTTTTGATCTAGGTGCTAAGCCTTTTTTACTTGCAGAGAGTTTTAAATTACTGATTTTAAGCCTTATCGCGGGAAAAGTTTTTAAGTTAAGAAATCTATCTTGGTGATCTTTTTGACAATATTCTTTGAAGAGTCCTTCTGTGCATCTTCAGTCTTCTAGCGGTCTCAGAAACATTTCTGTTACATAATTCAAAAACTCTATGTATGTGCTCCCATTTTACCCTATCTGCTGACATCGGATTTTCTGGTGGTTTGGCTTTAGACTCAGGCGAAGCCAAAAGAGCTGCCTCAACGTCATCAGCATCGACTGGTTTGGCGATATAATCTATAGCACCTGCTTTAACGGCGGCAACAGCGGTCGGTAAATTCCCGTATCCGGTTAACATAACTATTCTACTATCTTTTTTGATCTTTGAAATTTCTTTAACAACGTCCAGTCCACTGCCATCATCCAATCTTAGGTCGATTAAGGCAAAACTAGGGGGGTGTATTTTTGACTATTTTAAAGCTATCTGCAATGGTTTTAGCCTCTTTTACTTGAAAACCCTTCTTTTCCATGGCCCTTGCAAGCCTACCTCTTAAAGGATCATCGTCGTCAACTATTAACAATGATTTGTCCTCAAAATCTTCAATTTTGAACTTATTAACTTTTTGATTTGCTGCTCTCATATTGGATTTATATGGGGGCTGTTAGCAGAAATTCAAGGGGAATTTTTTACTTTACATAAGGCAAAAAAACTTTAAATAACAAAATATAATGGTTTTTTATGAATTTTTTTGGAAACCATTTTGTGTAAATAACGGGGGACACATGAGATGCAAAAATTTAGTAACGTTAACGAATTAGTTAACAAGCTTAAACCAGAAAATCCGGTTTATTGTATACGACCGGAGTCAATAAAAAAGGCAGTAAATTTCTTTAAAAGTAATTTTCCAGGCAAAGTTCTTTATGCCGTAAAAACAAATCCTAATAAAGTGGTACTAAAACATATTATAAAAAAATGGTGTGGACTGTTTCGATGTAGCTTCATTGAATGAGATTAAATTAATTAGAAAGATCAGCGCTAAAGTCAGGCTTTATTTTATGCATACTGTTAAATCTCGAGAGGACATAGAGAAAGCTTATTTTAACTACAATATTAAGGATTTTGCATTAGATACAAAGGAAGAGCTTCAAAAGATACTTGAGGTGACAAATAATGCTAAAGATTTAAATTTTTTTGTTAGGGTTGCTATTTCAAATGAGCATGCAGAAATAGATCTTTCCAGAAAATTTGGTGCTTCGCCGAGTGAAGCTTTGGGTTTAATGAGATTAAGCAAACATCATGGAAAAAACGTTGGAATAAGTTTTCATGTTGGTTCCCAATGTATGCATAAGATATCTTTTGCAAATGGAATAAAAGAAATAGGAAATATAATTAAAAAAACTAAAATTGTTCCAGATGTAATTAATATTGGCGGTGGTTTTCCTTCAATTTACCCTGATCTAAAGCCTGAACCAATCGAAAATTATATGATAGAGATAAAAAAATCTCTTAAAAATTTAAACCTAGACAAATTACCCGAAATTATTTGTGAACCAGGCCGAGCAATCGTTGCGGAAAGTGGTTCTACAATTGTAAAAGTAATTTTAAGAAAGAAAAACAAACTTTTTATAAATGATGGTACGTATGGATCTCTATTTGACGCCGGTGTCCCAAATTTTGTTTTACCTTCAAGAATGATTTCTGCGGGAAGATCTCAATCAAAAAAAATAACTGCTTTTGATTTTTATGGTCCGACATGTGACAGTCTAGATTATATGAAGGGGCCATTTATTTTGCCCAATAATATTAAAGAAGGGGATTATATTGAGTTAGGCCAATTAGGAGCCTACTCTCTTACATTTCGAACTAAGTTTAATGGTTTTTTTTCTGACCAGATTGTTGAACTTAATGACAAACCAATAATGTCACTGTATGATCAGTCAAGTAAAGTGAATTATTTGGTTGCATAATGAATAAAAAAAATAGTCCTAAAATAGGACATAATAAAAAAAATTTACTACAGAATAAAGTTGAACATATAGACATAACTTCATTTGATGCTAGAAAAATTATTGACTCTATGGGTAAGATGTCTTTTACCTCTCGAGATACAGCTAGAGCAGCGAAAATTTACAATGAAATGTTAAACGACAAAGACTGTTCTATATTCTTAACACTTGCTGGTTCAACTTCTGCTGCCGGTTGTATGAATTTATACTCAGACTTGATCAAATATAATATGGTTGATGCAATTGTTGCAACAGGGGCATCAATTATTGATATGGATTTCTTTGAGGCTCTTGGTTTTAAACATTATCAAGGATCACAATACGAAGATGATACTTTGCTGAGGGATCATTACATTGATCGAATTTATGATACATATATAGATGAAGAGCAATTGCAGGCATGTGATAAAAAAATATGTGAAATTGCTGACACGCTTAAGCCTAAAGCATACACATCTAGAGAGTTTATTAGAGAGCTAGGAAAATATCTTAAGAAAAATTCGATTAAAAAAAACTCATTAATTGAGCTTGCTTATGATAATGAGGTCCCAATTTTCTGCCCTGCCTTCACAGATAGTTCAGCTGGATTTGGTTTAGTCATGCACCAAGAAAAAAATCCAAAAAGCCACTTAACTATTGACTCAATAAAAGAATTTAGAGAATTAACGGAAATAAAAATCAAATCTAAACAATCTGGATTATTAATGATAGGAGGTGGTGTTCCAAAAAATTTTATTCAAGATACAGTTGTATGTGCAGAATTACTTGGGAAAAAAGTAGATATGCATAAATATGCTATTCAAATTACTGTTGCGGACACCCGAGATGGCGCATGTAGTAGTTCAACTTTAAAAGAGGCAAGCTCATGGGGGAAAGTAGATATATCTAAAGAGCAAATGGTATTTGCCGAAGCCACTAGTGTACTACCTTTGATTGCTAGTGACGCATATCATAGAAAAAATTGGAAAAATAGGCAAAGAAGAAATTTTCAAAAGTTATTTGAATAATATGACTAAAACTAAAATTGCTCTTGTTCAGATGAAAATGACATCTGATTCAAAAAAAAATAAGTATATCGCATTAAAAAATATTAAAAAAGCAGTCAAGAAAGGTGCAAAAATTATTTGTTTACCGGAACTATTCACTTTAAGATATTTTTGCCAAGTCGAGAAGCATTCAAATTTTAATTTGGCAGAAAAAATACCAGGCCCTACAACAGAGATGTTTTCTTCAATTGCTAAAAGCTTTAGAATAATTTTAATTCTCCCTGTATTTGAAAAAAAAGCCTCAGGTTTCTATCACAACACATGTGTTGTAATTAATGAAAAAGGCCAAATTATAGGTAAATATAGAAAGATGCATGTGCCTGACGATCCTCAATTCTATGAAAAATTTTACTTCACTCCTGGTGATCTTGGTTTCAAATCTTTTAAAACATCAAGTGGTAATTTAGGAATACTTATATGTTGGGATCAGTGGTTTCCAGAAGCTGCAAGATTAACAGTTCTTAAAGGGGCAGAAATATTATTTTATCCAACTGCTATAGGTTGGCATCCAAGAGAGAAAAAAAAATTTGGCAAATCTCAGTTGGAGTCTTGGCTTTCAGTTCAAAGATCACATGCGATAGCCAATGGTGTGTTT